>NZ_VIVK01000002.1:600000-840601 GCF_007828865.1 Kribbella amoyensis | reverse complement strand
CGCCGACGACCAGTCCTGGCGGAAGTGCCGGCCCTCGACCAGCAGGTCCGTAGTGATCACCATCCGGCCGTCCGGGACCGCCACCACGGCGGCGTCGTCGCCGGGCCCGACGAGCACGTCCTCACTCTTGGACAACCCCCGGGTGACGGCCGCGATCAGGCCGAACTCGCCGGTGCTCCCCAACGTCTCTGTCACGTCAACAGACCTCCCATGTACCCACCCGGAGTCTAGGCGGTACGGTGACCGGGCAACGAAGAGTACGCCCGGCCGCTCCGCAGTACGCTCGCGGAGTCACGCCCGGTGCCAGCTGAGGACGACTGAGTGGAGAACGCCGTGGTGGTCCAGGCCTACATCCTGATCCAGACCGAGGTCGGCAAGGCGGCCGACGTCGCAGCGCAGATCGCCGAGGTCCAGGGCGTCACCCTGGCCGAGGACGTGACCGGTCCGTACGACGTGATCGTCCGCGCCGAGGCCCGCAACGTCGACGAGCTCGGCAAGCTGGTCGTCGCCCGGGTGCAGAACGTCCCCGGGATCACCCGCACGCTGACGTGCCCCGTCGTCCACATCTGATCATCCACCGGTTCGTCACCGCCGTCGCCGCGGTTCCACTCCTCGCCCTGCTCGCCGGTTGCGGCTCCGACCCGGTACCCGTCGCGGTGCCCGAGCCCGCACCGGAGGTCGCCGACGCCTGCGCCGCGCTGGTGAAGGCGCTGCCGGAGAAGGTCCTGGACGCGGAACGCCGCGACACCGAGCCGGTCAGCCCGTTGACCGCGGCGTACGGCGACCCGCCGATCGAGGTGACCTGCGGGGTCGCCCCACCGGCCGGGATGGCGCAGGCGCAGTCGCAGTGTTTCGAGGTGAACGGCGTCGGCTGGTACGCCCAGGAGGTGACCAACGGCGTCCTCTTCACCACGATCGGGCGCCGGATCTACCTGGAGATCGCGGTGCCGTCCAAGTACCGGCCGGAGGCGAACGCGCTCACCGACGTGTCGGACGCGGTCAAGGCGCACAACACCCTGATCACGCCCTGCACCTGAGGTTCGCGGGCCGGGGAAAGTTCCTGCTGAGGGCATGTCCGGTTCAGGCTGAGGTCATCGACGTCCCGGGTGAGCAGGCGCCACAGTGGTGTCACTCGCAGAGACGGGAGACCGCGATGAAGTACATGATCCTGACCTACGCCTCGCAGCAGGACTACGACGGCATGGCCGGCAAGGAGACTGGCAAACCGGCCTGGACCGGCGAGGACTTCGCCGCCATGGGCGCGTTCATGGAGAAGTTCAACGCCGACCTGGCCGAGTCCGGCGAGCTGGTCGAGACCCGCGCCCTGGCCGCGCCGGTGCTGACCCGCCGGCTCGGCTCGAAGGACGGCGCCTCGGTCGTCACCGACGGGCCGTACGCCGAGACCCAGGAGGTGCTGGCCGGCTACTGGATCGTCGAGTGCGACAGCTTCGATCGCGCCACCGAGCTCGCCGCCCGGCTCGCCGACACCCCGGCCCCCGAGTTCGTCCGCGCCACGGCGTACGCCGACGTCCGGCCGATCGTCGAGGGCAGCGGCGACCTGCTGGACTGAGGTTCGGCGATGGGTGCGGGTGACCTCGAGGACGTCCTGCGGCAGCTGGCGCCGCAGGTGCTGGGCGCGCTGGTCCGGCGGTACGGGCACTTCGACACGGCCGAGGACGCCGTGCAGGAGGCGCTGCTCGCCGCGGCCCGGCAGTGGCCGGACGAGGGGTGGCCCGACAACCCGCGCGGCTGGCTGATCACGGTCGCCTCCCGGCGGTTGACGGACCTGCTCCGCGGCGAGCAGGCGCGGCAGCGCCGGGAGGACCAGGTCGCCGGGTGGCGGACGGTGCCGCCGGAGCCGGTGACCGATTCGGACGACACGCTGATCCTGTTGTTCCTCTGCTGCCACCCGTCGTTGTCACCGGCTTCTCAGATCGCGCTCACCCTCCGCGCGGTCGGCGGTCTCAGCACCCTGGAGATCGCCCGTGCGTTTCTGGTGCCTGAGGCAACGATGACGCGGCGGATCACCCGGGCGAAGCAGAGCGTGCGGGACAGTGGGGCCCGGTTCTCGCTGCCGCCCGACCACGCCGACCGGCTCGACGCGGTGCTGAAGGTCGTCTACCTGATCTTCACCGAGGGCTACACCAGTACGGCCGGGCCGCGGCTGCACCGGGTCGAGCTGTCGGCCGAGGCGATCCGGCTGGCGCGGATGATCCGGACGCTGCTGCCCGACGATCCCGAGGTCGCCGGGTTGCTCGCCCTGATGCTGCTCACCGACGCACGGCGCCCGGCCCGGGCCGGTCCGGGTGGCGAGCTGGTGCCGATGGACGAGCAGGACCGCTCGCGGTGGATCCGCCCGTTGATCGACGAGGGGATCGCGTTGATCACCGAGACGCTCCCCCGCGGACCGGTCGGGCCGTACCAGCTGCAGGCCGCGATCGCGGCGGTGCACGACGAGGCCGCGTCGGCCGGCGAGACCGACTGGCCGCAGATCGTCGCGCTGTACGGGGTGCTGCTGCAGTTCAGCGACAACCCGATGGTCGAGCTGAACCACGCCGTCGCGGTGGCGATGGCGCGGGGTCCGGCGGCCGGGCTGGAGCTGGTCGGCCGGCTCGAAGCCGGCGGCCGCCTCGCCGACGACCACCGGCTGTACGCCGTCCGGGCCCACCTGCTGGAGCGATCCGGGGATCACGCGGGCGCCCGCACGGCGTACGAGCGAGCGGCGACCCTGACGACCAGCCTCCCGCAACAGCGCTACCTCAACACCAAGGCCGCCGCCATGGGGTGATGCAAAGGGTCAGCGGAGACCGGTGGGGCGGTCGAGGGCGAGGCGGAGGAGGCGTTCGACCAGGGCGGGGTAGTCGATGCCGCTGGCGGCCCACAGCCGGGGGAACATGCTGGTCGGGGTGAAGCCTGGCATGGTGTTGATCTCGTTGATGATCACCTTGCCGTCGGCGTCGACGAAGAAGTCGACCCGGGCCAGCCCTTCGCCCTCGATCGCGTCGAACGCGGTCAGCGCCTTCGCGCGCACCTCCGCGGCCAGCTCCTCCGGCAGCTCAGCCGGCACCGAGAGCGCGGTGTACTCCTCGCCCTCCGGCAGATACTTGGTCTCGAAGTCGTAGAAGTCGTGGCCGCCACCGTTCACCGCGACCTCGCCGCAGACGCTGACCTCGGGATTCGCGCCGTCGAGACCGCCGAGCACGCCGACCTCGATCTCGCGCGGGTTCTTCGCGGACGCCTCGACGATCACCTTCGGATCGTGCGCGCGCGCCTCGCCGACGGCGGCGTCCAACTCGTCGAGGGAGTTCACCTTGCTGATGCCCAGGCTCGACCCACCCCGGGACGGCTTCACGAAGACCGGGTAGCC
This sequence comes from Kribbella amoyensis, assembly GCF_007828865.1. Classification (NCBI taxonomy): domain Bacteria; kingdom Bacillati; phylum Actinomycetota; class Actinomycetes; order Propionibacteriales; family Kribbellaceae; genus Kribbella; species Kribbella amoyensis. The sequence goes on along the minus strand of NZ_VIVK01000002.1, from coordinate 837,234 downwards.
GAGCCGGTCGACCGCCTCCCGGCAGGCCTGCGGGTCCCGGCGCCAGTCCCGGTCCCGGATCACCACGTACGGCGTGACCTCGAGGCCCGCCGCCTGGAAGACGACCTTCATGTAGTGCTTGTCCATCCCGACCGCGCTGGCCAGCACCCCGGACCCGACGTACCGGATGTCGGACATCTCCAGCAGGCCCTGCAGTGTGCCGTCCTCGCCCCACGGGCCGTGCAGCAGCGGGAAGACCACGTCCACCTCGCCGAGGGTGCCGGGCACCTGGTCCGGCTCGGTGACGACCAGTTCGCGGTCCGCGCCGAACAGCACCGGCAACGCGGTCACGTCGACCTCCGGGAGCTTGCCGTCGGTGATCGACAGCCGCTCCGGGTCACCGCTCTCCAGCACCCAGTGGCCGCCGGTGGTGATGCCGATCGGTACGACCTCGTACTTGTCCCGGTCGATCGCCTGCAACACGTTGGCCGCGGTCACGCACGAGATGGCGTGCTCGCTCGACCGGCCGCCGAACACCACGGCGACGCGGGGCTTGCTGGGTTCCCTCGAGTGCTTACTCACCGGCTCGACGATAGCGGCACGGCCGTGGCCGCTTGACCGGGGTTTGGTAAAGAAGTCTTCAGATTGCTGTCAGTGACTCCCTCGCGGCACGAGCCGGACCCGGAGCGTCGGTAGGCTGCGCGGCACCGCGGACGAGGGGGTGGGATGGGACTACGCGAACTCAAGCGGGAACGCACCCGGCGGCTGATCGCCGACAAGGCGTTCGAACTGTTCACCGACCACGGCTTCGGCCGGACCACGGTCGAGCAGGTCGCCGCGGCCGCGGAGGTCGGGCCGAGCACGGTGTACCGGTACTTCCCGACCAAGGAGACCCTGGTCCTGGAGTTCGTCGAGCAGAGCCTGTTCGGCGCGCTCGACTGGTTGCGCGAGCAGCCGGCCGACCTCGCGCTGCCGGTGGCGCTGGAGGAGGTGATCGAGCGAGTCCTCGACCACTTCGAGCGCAGTCCGGACCGGGTCCGCGCCGTCTACGACCTGGCCGAGCAGACGCCGTCGCTGGGCGCGCACCTCACCGACGCGATCTGGCGCTGGCGCAAGGAGCTGACCACCGAGCTCGGCCGGAGATTGTCCCTCGCCGACGGCACGGCAGAGCTGACGGCAGCGCTCGCGGCCGGCGTGACGATGAACATCATCGAGATCACCGTGCACCTGTGGGTCGGCAACCCGGACGGCCCGACCGCCAAGGAGCTCACCGCGCAAGCGCTCACCCTGCTCCACAACGGACTGCCCCTGCCCGGCTCCCGCGGCTGACCCTTCCCGCGCCCCAGCCAGGCCGGCCCGGCGGACCGCGGTCGGCCCGGCATCGGACCTGGGCGCCGGCGGCGATGCCATGGTTGACACAATCCGGGCATGACCCCTGACCTGGATCCCTCCACCGTCGTCGTGCACGCCGGCCGTCCCGAACGGGTGCCGAACGCGCCGCTGGGCGAGTCGCCGGTGTTCAGCTCGACGTACATCGCCGGTGGGGATCGCGGGTACGGCCGGTTCGGCAACGACGCGTGGACCGCCTTCGAGGAGACGCTCGGCGCCCTTGAAGGCGGCCGGGCGCTGACGTTCGCGTCCGGGATGGCGGCCGCCGCGACGGTGTGCGACCTCGTCCCCGTCGGTGGTCGCGTCGTCGCGCCGCAGCACGCGTACAGCGGGGTCCTCGCGATGCTCGACCAGCAGGCGGAGTCCGGCCGGCTGACCGTGGTCCGGGTGGACGTCTCGGACACCGAGCGGGTCGTGGCCGCCGTCGCCGGTGCGGACATGCTGTGGATCGAGTCGCCGACGAACCCCGCGATGGAGGTCGCCGACCTGCCCGCACTCGCGGCGGCCGGGCACGCGGCTGGTGCGACGGTCGTCGTCGACAACACCTTCGCGACGCCGCTGCTGCAACAACCGCTGAGCCTGGGCGCGGACATCGTGATGCACTCGGCGACCAAGTTCATCGCCGGTCACTCCGACGTCGTCCTCGGCGCCGTGATCACCGCGAACGACGACCTCTGGGCCGCGATCGAGCTCCGCCGCCGCTCGGTCGGGTCGATCCCGGGACCGATGGAGGCCTGGCTCGGACTCCGTGGGCTCCGCACCCTGGCCCTGCGGCTGGAGCGGGCCCAGTCCAACGCCGCGTTCCTCGCCGACCGCCTGCTCGCCCATCCACGGGTCAGCCGGGTCCGGTACCCGGGCCTGCCGGACGACCCCGGTCACGCCCGGGCCGCGGCGCAGATGTCCGGGTTCGGCGCGATCCTCGCGATCGAGCTGGGCGGTGACGCCGAGGGCGCCCAGCGGGTCTGCGAGAGCACCCGGCTCTGGGTGCACGCGACCAGCCTCGGCGGCGTCGAGTCGATGCTGGAACGCCGCCGGCGCTGGCCGATCGAGGTACCGACGATCCCCGAGGACCTGATCCGGCTGTCGGTCGGCATCGAGCACCCGGACGACCTGTGGGCCGACCTGGATCAGGCGCTCAAGGTCTGATCCACCTTCTTCTCCTCGGCCGGTACGCCGGACTTCAGCACCGGCGCCGCAATGAAGGTGAGCACGCACAGCACGACCGGCAGCACGAACGCCACGTTGAGCGGCATCCAGTGCGCCAGTCCGCCGATCACGGCCGGGCCGGCGAGCAGACCGACGTACCCGAGTCCGACGACGCGGGCCATCAACGCCCCCGACGCGCGGGTGTCCAGGTTGCCCGCGGCGGTGAACAGCTGCGGTACTCCCCCGGCCAGGCCGAGGCCGAACAACGCCCAGCCGACCAGCGCGACCGGGATCCACGGCACCACGATCACCGTGGTCAGGCCGATCGCGGCGAGGCCGGCGCCGTACCGGACGATCGCCGCCGGTCCGATCAACGCGGCCACCCGGTCGGTGGCGAACCGTCCGATCGTCATCGCGACCGCGAACGAGCCGTACGCGTAGGCCGCCGTACTGGTCGAGGTGCCGAGCACGTCGCGGAAGTGCAGCGCGGCCCAGTCGTTCGCGACACCCTCGGCGAGCATCAGGCCGAAGGCGAGCGCGCCGAGCTGCCAGACCAGCTTGGCCGGCGTCTTCGCGCGCGGCTCGTCGGTCTCCTCGACCTCGGCCGGTGCGGGTTCGTCGGCCTCGATCAGGAACCGCGCGGTCGCCAGCGACACCACGATCAGCAGGACGCCGCACGCGCTCATCGAGACCGCGGTCGGCACCCCGGCCTTCAGCGTGGCCGCACCGATCAGCGCGGCGAAGGCCCCACCGATCGACCACATGGCGTGGAAGGCGGCCATGATCGGCCGCGGGTACGCCCGCTCGACGACGACCGCGTGCGCGTTCATCCCGACGTCGAGGGACCCGTTCGCGAAGCCGAGCACCAGCAGGGTCAGCCCGAGCGACCACCAGCTGTCGGCGAGCCCGGGACCGAACAGGGACAGGCCGAGCAGAACCCCGGCCGCTGGGACCAGGCGGCGCTGGCCGACCCGGTCGGCGAGCGGCCCGGCGACCTGCATCCCGGCGAACGCGGCGCCGCCGAGGACGAGCAGGAGCAGGCCCAGAGTGCTGTGCGAGATCCCGGCGGCGTGCTCGATGTTCGGGATGTGCACGACCCACAGGCCGATCGCGAAACCGTTCAGGGCGAAGTAGACCCAGGTCGCCACGCGCGCCGCACGGGGAAGGGCCGAAACGGCGGTGGTCAACGGGAAGTGCCTTCCAGCTCTCGGGTGGGTTCTGACGAAATTCCGGTGCGGAGTTCGGCGCCGACGACCTCGACGAGGACGCCTCGCTGGGACAGCGCGGCCCGTTGCTCCTCGGGCGCCGCGGTGTCGGTGACGATGACGTCCGGCCGGTCGGCCGGACAGATGTAGGCGAGCGCGGACCGGTCCCACTTCTCGCCGTCCACGAGCACGATCGACCGGGTCGCCACCTCGAGCGCCTGCCGCTTGACCTCGGCGTCGCCCAGGTCGTACGCGGTCATCCCGTTGTCCAGGCTGTACGCGCAGGGGCTGAGCACCGCGACGTCGAACCGCAGCGCCCGCAACGACGCCAGGGTCAGCGGACCGACCAGCGACAGCTCACCCCTGCGCGGTTCGCCGCCGGGGACGAGCAGCCGGATCCCCGGCGCGTCCGCGAGCTCGTGCGCGATGTGCAGGGACAGCGGCATCACGGTCATCGAACGGTGCCGGAGCAGCCGGGCGACCTCGAGCGCGGTCGTCCCGCTGTCGAGCAGGATCGTCTCGCCGTCGCGCAACCGCTCGACCGCCGCGGCCGCGATCGCCCGCTTCGACGCCACGGCCGCCTCGGACCGGGCCGCGAACGGCGGCTCGGCGCCCGACGGCAACAACGGCACGGCGCCACCGTGGACCCGCTTGAGGATCCCCTGTGCGGCCAGGTAGTCGAGATCGCGGCGCACGGTCATATCCGACGCGCCGGTGGCCTCGACCAGCTCGGCCACGGCGACGCGCGGGACCTCGCGCAGCCGGTCAACGATCACCTGGTGTCTCTCGGCACTTCTCACGTTCGAAAAATCTAACATCTGGATGTTCGATCAAACAAAGCCGGGTCCGGGGTAAGGTCTCCGGTGGTTCGTGAGTGAGAGCGTTTTCCGTGGAGAGAGTTCGCCAGATGGCCGACGAGGTACGCCGGGCCCGGGTCGCGGTCGCGGTGGTCTTCGCAGTACACGGCGCGGTGACCGGATCGTTCGCGACCCGGGTGCCGTGGATCCAGGACCACGCCGGCGTCAGCGCGGGCCAGCTCGGGATCGCGCTCGCGTTCCCCGCGCTCGGCGCAGCGTTGGCGATGCCGCTCGCGGCCGGGGTGAGCCACCGCCTGGGCAGCCGCGCCGCGCTCCGCGTCCTGCTCGCGCTCTGGACCCTCGCGCTGGTGCTGCCGTCGCTGGCGCCGAACCTGCCCACCCTCTGCGCCGCCCTGCTGGTGTACGGCGCGACCGCGGGGATGGCCGATGTCGCGATGAACGCGCTCGGCGTCGAGATCGAACACCGGATGGCCAAATCGATCATGTCCGGTCTGCACGGGATGTGGAGTCTGGGCGCCCTGATCGGTTCGGCCGTCGGCACCGTCGCCGCCCACCACGAGCTCTCCGCGCAGGTCCACCACGTCGCGGCCGCCGCCGTCCTGACCGTGGTCGGGATCGTCGCCTGCCAGTTCGTGCTCAACCTCCGGCCGACCGAGGACGAGGAAGCGCCGCCGCGGTTCGCGCTGCCGCCGAAGTCGGCGCTGCTGATCGGCGCGGTCGGCTTCTGCGCGGTGTTCGCCGAGGGCGCGAGCCTCGACTGGTCCGCGGTGTACCTGGAGGACGTGCTGACCAGCTCGGCCGGAGTGGCGGCTGCCGCGACCACCGGGTTCACGTTGACGATGGCCGTCGCGCGGCTCGCGGGTGACTCGGTGATCGACCGGTTCGGCGCGGTCGCCACGGTCCGGGTGAGCGGGGTGATCGCGACACTGGGCGGCCTGCTGGTCGTGCTCGCACCGCATCCAGCGGTCGCGATGGCGGGCTTCGGCCTGCTCGGCCTCGGGATCGCGGTCGTCGTCCCGCTCGCTTTCGCCGCCGCCGGGCACACCGGTCCGAACCCGAGCCAGGCGATCGCGGGCGTCGCCACCGTGACGTACGCCTCCGGGCTGGTCGCGCCGTCGATCATCGGTGGCATCGCCGAGGCGAGCAGCCTCGTCGTCTCGTTCGTCGTGGTCACGATCCTGACCCTCGGCCTGTCCCTGTTCGCCCAGGTCCTGCGCACCCGAACCCGTACCAGCGTCGATGGCTGACCTGAAGCCGGAGACGGTGACACGCTGGGCCCCGGTCGTCACGGCGACCGTGTTCCTGGTGGCGCTGTGCCTGCGTCCGGCGCTCACCGCGGTCGGTCCGGTGCTGCCGCGGATCGGCGCCGACGAAGGCCTCGGCGAGGCGGCGCAGGGCGTACTGGGTGCCCTGCCGCTGCTCGCGTTCGCGGCCGCGTCGCCGTTGGTCCACTTCGCCTCCCGGCGGATCGGGATGGAGCGGACCGTGCTGGTCTCGTTGGTCGTGCTTGCGGTGAGCAGTGTGCTCCGCGCGTACACGGGGCAGGCCGGGCTGTGGATCGGGACTGTCGTCGTCGGCGCCGCGATTGCCGTTGGCAACGTTCTCGTCCCGGTCATCCTGAAACGCGACTACGCCGCCCACGTGTCCCGGGCGACCGGGATCTACACGGCCTTCATCACCGGTGGCGCCGCACTCGCCTCGATCCTCGCCGTACCGATCGCCGACGCGGTCGACTGGCGCCTCTCGCTGGCGGTGTGGGGTGGGCTCGCCGTCCTCGCCGCGGTGATCTGGTTGCCGCGATCGATCCGGCCCGCGCCCTTGCCTGTCACGACGACCGAGGACGCCGCTCCCCCGGTGAGCGTCTGGCGACAGCCGATGGCCTGGCTGGTCACCGGGTACATGGGACTGCAGTCGACCAGCTTCTACCTGCTGGTGAACTGGTTGCCGACGATCGAGATCAGTCATGGCGTCGCGGAGCGGACGACCGGTGTGCATCTGTTCCTGTTCCAGGGGTTCGGGCTGATCGGCGGGCTGACCATCCCACGGCTGATGCGGCATCCGCTCGACCAGCGCGCGGGCACGATCACGGCCAGCGTCCCGATCGTGATCGCCTTGCTGGGGCTGTTGCTGGCGCCGGAACTCGCGGTCGTCTGGGCGATGCTGGCCGGCCTCGGTCAGGGCGCGGCACTGGTCGCCGCGCTCACGCTGATCAGTCTGCGCGGCCGGAGCCACCACGAGACCACGCAGCTGTCGGGGATGGCGCAGGCCGTCGGCTATCTGCTGGCCGCGACCGGGCCGGTGATCGCGGGGTACCTCGCCGAGCGGACCGGGGGCTGGGACGCGACGCTGATCGTGTTCGCCTGCCTGGCCGCGGTCCAGGTCGGGCTGGGGATCGCGGCCGGTCGCGACACCCGCGGTACCGCGCAGGTGTCGCGACCGTAAGCCGCTGATGGTGCCTTACTTGTCGGTGGCGAAGGCCGCGTCGAAGGCCGCGGTGGGCTTGTCGAAGGCGAGCTTGCGGATCACGTCCACCGCCTCGGCGGCGCCGACCTTGCGCTCCATCCCGGCGTCCTCCCACTCGACCGAGATGGGGCCCTGGTAGCCGATCGAGTTCAGTACCCGGAAGCAGTCCTCCCAGTTCACGTCGCCGTGACCGGTGGAGTAGAAGTCCCAGCCACGCCGCGGGTCGCCCCAGGGCAGGTGCGAGCCGAGCCGGCCGTTGCGGCCGCCGCCGGTGCGCATCCGGGTGTCCTTGCAGTCCACGTGGTAGATCCGGTCCTTGAAGTCCCACAGGAACGCGACCGGGTCGATGTCCTGCCAGACCATGTGGCTCGGGTCCCAGTTCAGCCCGAACGCCTCCCGGTGCCCGATCGCCTCCAGGGTCAGCGTGGTGGTCCAGTAGTCGTACGCGATCTCCGACGGGTGCACCTCGTGCGCGAACCGGACGCCCTCGGTGTCGAACACGTCGAGGATCGGGTTCCACCGGTCGGCGAAGTCGGCGTACCCGGCGTCGATCCGGTCGGCCGGGACCGGCGGGAACATCGCGACGTACTGCCAGATCGAGGACCCGGTGAAGCCGATCACGGTGTCGACGCCGAGCTTGGCCGCGGCCCGGGCGGTGTTCTTCAGGTCCTCGGCCGCGCGTTGCCGGACCCCTTCGGCGTCACCGTCGCCCCAGACCCGGGACGGCACGATCGCCTGGTGCCGGAAGTCGATCGGGTCGTCGCAGACCGCCTGGCCGACCAGGTGGTTCGAGATCGCCCAGACCTTCAGGTTGTACTTGTCCAGGATGTCGCGCCGGCCCTGCACGTAGGAGTCGTCGTCGATCGCCTGCTGGACGTCGAAGTGGTCGCCCGAGCAGGCGATCTCGACCCCGTCGTAGCCGGACTCGGAGGCGAACTGGCAGACCTCCTCGAACGGCAGGTCGGCCCACTGGCCGGTGAACAAAGTGATCGGGCGTGGCATCCGCGCGTTCCTCTCGGTCTGGCAGTACTGGGGTGATGGACGGGGCTAGTGCTCGACTGCGGTCCAGGTGGCGTCCGCGGCGGCGGAGCGCAGTACCGCGTCGACGATGCGGGCGGAGCGGGCACCGGCCGCGAAGTCCGGGAGACCGTCCGGCCGGTCGTCCTGCTCGACCGCGGCGTAGCTGTCCGCGACGAAGAAGTCGAAGGCGTCCTGGTACCCCTGGGCGTGGCCGGCGGGCAGCCGGTTGATCCGGGCGGCCGGCGGGCTGAGCGTCTCGGGATCGCGGAAGAGCACCTGGTTCCCGGCGCGCCGGCCGACCCACAGCCGGTCCGGGTCCTCCTGGTCGAAGCCGAAGCTCGCGTCGGTCCCGGACACCTCGAGGTACAGCCGGTTCTTCCGGCCGGCCGCGACCTGGCTCACCACGACCGTGCCGACGACGCCGCCCTCGGTCCGGAACTGCGCGGTCGCGAGGTCCTCGGTCCGGACCTCCACGCCACCGCGGTTCGCGCGGACCGTGCGGGTCTGCGCGCTCACCGCCACGATCCGGTCTCCGGTGACGAACTCGGTCAGGTCGCACCAGTGCGAGCCGATGTCGGCGAACGCCCGGGACGGTCCACCCGCGGCGTCGTCGACGCGCCAGTTGTCGTCGTCGGCCCCCGCGAGCCAGTCCTGCAGGTAGCTGCCGTGCAGGCTGGTGATCTGCCCTGCCTCACCGGCGGCGACCTTCGTCCGCAGCTCCCGCACCATCGGGTGGTAGCGGTAGACGAACGGCACCGTGGCGACCAGGCCGGCCTCCTCCGCGGCGGCCAGCAGCCCGGCCGCGTCCTTGGCCGAGGTGGCCAGTGGCTTCTCGCAGATGACGTGCTTACCCGCGTCCAGCGCCTGCAGGGTGACCGGCAGGTGGGTGTTGTTCGGCGTACAGACGTGGACCACATCGATGTCGGCGGCCAGCAACTCGTCCAGGGTGGCGAATCCGCGCTCGGCCCCGGTCGCCGCGCGAGCGGCCTCGGCCCGGTCCGGGCTGGAGCCCACCGCCCCGACCACCGTCGCTCCCGACACCAGCGCGGCTCGGCCGTGCACCTGGCCCATGAATCCGCCGCCGACGATCCCGACCCTCAGCTTGTCTGTGGACACGCTCGGGACGCTATGTGACACTTTTGAACCCTGTCAAGCAAAAGTCCAGCGACCTCGTGACGAAAGTGGCCCGGCCGATGACCGACCTCAGCAGTTCCGCCGCCGACGCGGGTTCCCTGCTGCGGTGGTTGCTGGACGGGCAACCCCGGACCCGGGCCGAGCTCATCGACCTCAGCGGCCTGGCCCGGTCCACGGTGACCGGCCGGATCGAGGCCCTGCTGGCGACCGGTCTCGTCGTACCGTCGGGCGAGGCCGCGTCCACGGGTGGCCGGCCGCCGGCGCGGTTCCGGTTCAACCCGGTCGCCCGGCTGGTCCTCGCGGCCGACGTCGGTGCGACCCACCTGTCGGTCGCGCTCACCGACCTGACCGGCGAGCTCGTCGACCGGACCACGATGCCGCTCAACATCGCCGAAGGACCCGAGGCCGTGCTCGGCGCGATCACCCGGACCGGACGTGATCTGCTCGCCGCCGCGGGCCGGGCGACCGGCGACCTGGCCGGCGTCGGCGTCGGGCTCCCCGGTCCCGTGGACCACCGGACCGGGCGGCCGAACCACCCGCCGATCATGCCCGGCTGGGACTCCTACGACGTGGTCGGCCGGCTCGTCGAGGACTTCGCCGTCCCCGTCCTGGTCGACAACGACGTGAACGTGATGGCGCTCGGCGAGCACAGCACCCAGTACGCCGAGGTCGAGCACCTGCTCTTCGTCAAGGTCGCCACCGGGATCGGCGCCGGCGTGGTCAGCGGTGGCCGCCTCCATCGCGGAGCGCAGGGCGCGGCGGGCGATATCGGCCACATCCAGGCACCGGGGCAGACGGCGCAGTGCCGCTGCGGGAACGTCGGTTGCCTCGAGGCGGTCGCATCAGCGGCGGCGATCGCCCAGCAACTCCGGGCCGAAGGGCTGGCCGCCGAGACCAGTCAGGACGTCGTCGACCTGGTCCGGGCGGGCAACGCGACCGCGACCCAGGCGGTACGGCAGGCAGGACGCGAGATCGGGACCGTCCTCGCGGCCTGCGTCAGCCTGCTGAACCCGTCGGTGATCGTGATCGGCGGATCGCTCGCCCAGGCCGGGGACAGCCTGCTGGCCGGGATCCGGGAGGCGATCTACGCGCGATCGTTGCCGCTGGCCACTACCGAGCTGCGGGTGGAGCCGTCCCGGGCGGCCGGCGACGCCGCGGTCCGGGGCGCGGCGACGATGATCCTGTACCACGCCCTCGGACTCTGAGAACTCGCCGGGAACTCAGCCCCAGCGTTCGGACTTGGCGGACCGGGAGACCAGGCTGAACAGCATGTCCTTCGGCGTCATCTCGCCGGCCACCACCTTGGTGACGTGTTCGGCGATCGGCATCTCGACGTCGTGGTGGTGGGCCAGCTCGGTGATCGACGAGCAGGACTTCACCCCTTCGGCGACCTGCCGGGTGCCACCGGCGATCTCGGCGACCGTCATCCCCTGGCCGAGCTTCTCCCCGAAACTCCGGTTCCGCGACAACGGCGACGAGCAGGTCGCGACCAGGTCGCCCAGCCCGGCCAGCCCGGAGAACGTGTGCTCGTCGGCGCCGAGCGCGGTCCCCAGCCGGGCCGTCTCGACCAGGCCGCGGGTGATCACCGAGGCGCGGGCGTTGTCGCCGAAACCGAGACCGACCGCCATCCCGACGGCCAGCGCGATCACGTTCTTGGTCGCACCACCGAGCTCGCAGCCGATCACGTCGTTGTTCGTGTACGGGCGGAACGCCGGCGAGTGGCACAGCTTCTGCAACCGGGTCGCCGTCCCCTCGTCCGCGCAGGCGACGACGGACGCGGCCGGCTGACCCTCGGCGATCTCGCGGGCCAGGTTCGGGCCGGAGACGACCGCGATCCGCTCCGGACCGGCGCCGGTGAGCTCGGCGATCACCTCGCTCATCCGCAGGGTGGTGCCGACCTCGACGCCCTTCATCAGGCTGACCAGCGGGACCGCGGACGGCAGGACGTCCGCCCACTCGGCCAGGTTGTCCCGCAGCGACTGGCTCGGAACCGCGAGCACGACGGCCTCGGCTCCCTCGGCCGCGGCGGCGGGATCATGGGTCGCGGTGATCGCGTCCGGCAGCCGGAGACCGGGCAGGTAGTCCGGGTTCTCGTGCCGGCTGTTGATCGCCTCGCACAACGACTCCCGGCGGCCCCAGACCGACACCTGGTTCCCGGCGTTGGCCAGGACGGTGGCGAAGGCGGTCCCCCAGGATCCGGCGCCGAACACCGCGACCTTCGTCATACGTTCTCCTCGTCCTCACGGTTCTTCCGGTCCTGCTCGGCCGCCTTCTCCTCGGCCCGGGCCCTGCGCAGGTCGTACAGCTCCTTCGGCGGCGTCTCACCGCGCAGTTCGCCGACACCGGCGGCGACCGCCTTCATGATCACCTCGGTTGCCTCGTGCAACAGCTCGTTGGTGATCGGCCGGTCCCGGAAGGCACTCAGGTCGACCGGCGGCCCGGCCTTCACCCGCATCGTCTTGCGCGGCAGCAGCCCGATCCGGATCCGCTTGCCGTAGGACTCGAACACCTCCTGCGCGCCCCAGTTCGCGATCGGGATCAGCGGGCAGCCGGTCATCAGCGCGATCCGGGCGGCGCCGGTCTTGCCGGTCATCGGCCACAGACCGGGATCGCGGGTGATCGTGCCCTCCGGGTACACCCCGACGCACTCGCCCTTCTCCACCGCGGCGACCGCGTCCCGGAACGCGTCCGCGGCCTGGGCCGAGTCGCGGTACACCGGGATCTGGCCGGCGCTGCGGATGATCCGGCCGGCGATCGGCAGCTTGAACACCGACGCCTTGCCGAGCAGCCGCGGGATCCGCCGGCACTCCCAGATGAAGTAGCCGAGCACGAACGGGTCGAAGTGCGAGATGTGGTTGGTGACGAACACGACGCCGCCGCTGCGCGGCATGTTCTCACGGCCCTGGAAGTCGGTCCTGGTGAAGACCAGCATGAACGGCTTGACGATCGCCACCACCAGGCCGAACCAGAAACCCCGCCGCGGCCTGGGGTCCTTGTGCTGGCCGTCCACTACTGCCTCCTGGTGCTCGTCACTGCCCTGACTCATGGGAGAATCCTGCCTGATGGCAGACCTACAGGTCGCGCCCTGGATCCTGGTGATCCCGGTGAAGCGTACGGCGATCGCGAAGAGCCGGCTCGCTGCGGCCTACCCACAGCACCGGCCGGAGCTCGCCCGCGCCTTCGCCGCCGACACTACTGCGGCCGCGCTGGCCTCTCCCCTGGTCGCCGCTGTTCTGGTCGTCACCGACGATCCCGTGGTCGCCACCGATGTCACCGCCGCCGGGGCGAAAGTACTCCCGGACGTACCGGCCGCCGGTCTCAACGAAGCGCTCGAGCACGGCGCCGCCGCGGCCGCCGCGGAGTACAGGGGGCATGGTGTGGTGGCGTTGTCGGCCGATCTGCCGGCCCTGCGTCCGGCCGAGCTGACCGCCGCTCTCGCTGCCTGTGTGGCCGACCGGAGCTTCGTCGTCGACCTGCCCGGCACCGGGACGACGTTGCTCGCGGCGCGACCCGGGGTCGAGCTCGATCCGCGGTTCGGGGTCGGTTCGGCGCTCGCGCACCAGGCGTCCGGGGCGGTCCCGCTCGGACTCACGGCGATCGACTCGGTCCGCCGCGACGTCGACACCGCGGCCGATCTCGCGCACGCGGTCCAGCTCGGGGTCGGGCCGCGGACGGCGGACGTGATGTCGCTGGTTCTCGGTGCCGCGACCGGGACCGAAGGCCTTGCCTGCTGAGCCTTCCGGCGGTCAGGGCATCGTGATGAAGTACACGGCGGTGATCGCCAGACCGGCGCCCGAGCCGGTCGTCTCCAGCCGGACGCGCTGACCGATCCGCAGCGACCGGAGCGACGTGGAGGTCAGCTCCTCGGCGGAGAACGGCAGCTCCACACCCTGGTCGGTCAGCACCGCACCGGACCGGGTCCCGGCGTCGTAACGGCTCACGGTTGCCTGCATGGGTTCACGGTATCCCGGCACCCTGCCGTCCGCGACAAGTTGCCCACGACACCCTTCCGCCGGTGCTGCTCCGGACACGGCGAAGGCCGGTCGCCCCTGGAGTGGGGAGACCGGCCTTCGCTGGTACTGCGGTGTCGCGGTGCCGAAGGTCAGCGCGACGCGGCGCGCTTGGCCGTCGTCTTCTTGGCCGTCGTCTTCTTGGCGGGGGCCTTCTTGGCCGGCGCCTTCTTCGCGACGGTCTTGGCCGGAGCCTTCTTCGCGACGGTCTTCTTGGCGGCGGCCTTGACCGGGGCCTTCTTGGCCGGGGCCTTCTTGGCGACCGTCTTGGTGGCGGCGGCCTTGGCCGGCGCCTTCTTGGCGGCGGTCTTGGTCGCGGCGGCCTTGGCCGGCGCGGCCTTCTTGGCCGGAGCGGCCGCCTTGGTGGCGGTCGCGGCCGGCTTCGGAACGACGAGCTTCGGCAGCTTCTTCGCACCGGAGACCACGGCCTTCAGCTCCGCACCCGCGCGGAACTTCGGAACCACGGTCTTCTTGGCGCGCTTGGTCTCGCCGGTCCGCGGGTTGCGCACCATCCGGGCGCCGCGCTCGATGGCCTCGAACGCACCGAATCCGGTGATGGCGACCTTGCCGCCCTTCTTGGTCAGCTCACGCTGGACGGTGTCGATCACCGATTCCAGCGCGTGCTGGGCCTGGCGGCGGTTTCCGTCGAAGTGCACTGCGAGCGCTTCGACCAACTGGCTCTTGTTCACTGCTTCCCTCCGTGAACGTAGGCGTCGAGCACAGCGCTCGATCTCACAGGAACGTTATGGACTCAACCCGCTGTTCACAAACACCAACGCGGCAATTCGGCCTTGTTTTGGGCGATTTTGGCCCGAAAAAGCCCCGATTCGGCCCCGATCGGCCCCGGATTCCCTGCTCAGCAACGATCCGGCGACCTTCGGTGACCCCGTCCGAAGGGCCCCGAAGAGCCGCCCCGAGGGCCTCAACGACCCTTGCCGCGCAGGGTCCGAAGACCCGATCGGGCAGTGTCGAGGCCCTTGGTCACAGTGCTTTCACCGCGCCGTTCGCGCAGTGCCGTGCTGACCTTGCCGAGCAGCCACTCCAGCAACGGCACCGCGATCGCCAGCACGGCCCACATGATCAGCCGTCGCCGTAGGAACAACCACATCGCAGTCTCCTCGTCGTAGGGGTTGCCCGAAGAGTACCGCTCGGCTCACAGCCAGCCGCGACGCTTGAAGATCCGGTGCAGGCTGCCGCAGACGACGCCCATCAGCCCGACGGCGAACGGGTACCCGAACTGCCAGTGCAGCTCCGGCATCACGTCGAAGTTCATCCCGTACACCGTGCCGATCAGCGTCGGCGCGAACAGGATCGCCGCCCAGGCCGAGATCCGCTTCACCTCTTCGTTCTGGGCGTTGCTGGCCACCGCGAGCGACCGCATCTCCTCGTTCTGCTGCTGGGCCACCAGGGTCGCGTTCACGGTGAGGATGTCGCGCAGCAGTTCGCGGAACCCGTCCACCTTCTCCACCACCTGGGTGACGTGGTCGGCGACGTCACGGAGCGACCGCTGCAGTTCCTCGTCCACGCCGTACTTGTCGAACCCGGCCCGCAACGAGTCGAGCATGCCGACCAGCGGCCGGGTCGCGCGCTGGAACTCGATCACCTCACGGGACAGCTCGTAGATGCGCCGGGACACCTGCGGGTCGCCGCGGAACACCTCGGTCTCGATCTCGTCGATGTCGTTCTCCAGCCCGGCGACCACCGGCGCGTACCCGTCGACGACCTTGTCCATGATCGCGTACAGCACGGCCTCGGTCCCCTGCCGGAGCAGCTCGGGATCGCGTTCCACCCGGCGCCGGACGGCGGCCAGGTTCGGCGCTTCGGCGTGCCGGACCGTCACCACGAAGTCCGGGCCGACGAACACGTGCACCTCACCGAACTCGACCTCCTCGGTCGCGTCCCGGTAGCGCGCGGCCTTCAGGACCACGAAGAGGGTGTCGCCGTAGCGCTCCAGCTTCGGCCGCTGGTGGGCCTGGATGGCGTCCTCGACGGCCAGCTCGTGCAGGTCGAACTCCTGCGCCAGCGAGGACAGTTCACGCCGGTCCGGCCGGTACAGGCCGATCCAGGCCAGACTCCGCGGCGCCTCGTGCAGGACCTGGTAGGTGTCCGCCAGCGACTCCGGCGACGCGACCCGGGAACCGTCGCAGTAGATGGCGCTGTCGACGACGCTGTGGCCCTTGGGCTTCGGGCTGCCGGCATGGTCGGCCGGCTTGGTCTCCACGGCGGACGGCGCGGCCGTACCGGAGTAGCGACGGGCGGCGGCGCGCAGGGACGGCGTACGGCTGAACGCACGGAGCGTGCGCAGGCGCAGGTCGGACATGAGTCCTCCAGGAACGTGATGCGGTGGTGAAGTGATGGGCGTCGTCTGCCCGGCCCCCGCGGCTCACGGCCGCGCACCACAGCACACCCCTCGGCGATCTCGCGCCGGGGTGGGCTGACCTGGAAGAGGAAAGTTCAGTTGCCTCGAGGTCGAGCGAGATCGGTATGTCTGGAGGGGTCGCTCATGGGCGCCTCACCTCCTGGATCTCGCAAGCCTTGTCCGGACAACCACGCAAGGGTAACACCGGAGTTATCGCTGTTCATGTGCACTCCGTTACGCCGAGGTTTCCGGCGGACGGACAACAGAACGCCCGGACCACAGTGGGTCCGGGCGTCCGTTGCCGGAACTGCCGTGGATCAGGCCTTGGCGGGCAACGTGGCCGGCTTGAACGACGGCCGGGTCGCCTCGTACGCCTCGATCTCGTCCGCGTGCGACAGCGTGATGCCGACGTCGTCGAGACCGTTCAGCAGCCGGTAGCGGGTGTAGTCGTCGATCTCGAACGGCGCGGACACGTCACCGGCCGACAGCGTCTTGTGCTCCAGGTCGACGGTCACCTTGGTGCCCGGGTCGGCCTCGATCGCGGCCCACAACTGCTCGACCACGTCCTGGGTGACGAGCGCCGCGAGCAGCCCGGCCTTGCCGGAGTTGCCCCAGAAGATGTCGCCGAACCGGGACGACACGACGACCCGGAACCCGTAGTCCATCAAGGCCCAGACGGCGTGCTCCCGGGACGACCCGGTGCCGAAGTCCGGACCGGCGACGAGCACCGAGACCCCGCCGTACTCGGGCTGGTTCAGGACGAAGGCCGGGTCGTTGCGCCAGGCAGCGAACAGGCCGTCCTCGAACCCGGTCCGGGTGACCCGCTTCAGGTAGACGGCGGGGATGATCTGGTCGGTGTCGACGTTGCTGCGGCGCAACGGGGCCGCGGTGCCGATGTGCTGGGTGAAGGCTTCCATGGTTCCTCTGTCCTCAGACGTTCTCGGGTACGGCGACGTTCAGCGGCTGCAGGTCGGCCGGCGCGGCCAGGGTGCCCTGGACCGCGGTGGCGGCGGCGACCAGCGGCGAGACCAGGTGGGTCCGGCCGCCCTTGCCCTGCCGTCCTTCGAAGTTCCGGTTGGACGTCGAGGCACTGCGCTCCCCCGGGGCCAGCTGGTCCGGGTTCATCCCCAGGCACATCGAGCAGCCGGCGCCACGCCACTCCGCGCCCGCGTCCTTGAAGATCACGTCCAGGCCCTCGGCCTCGGCCTGCAGCCGGACCCGGCCCGAGCCCGGGACCACCAGCATCCTGGTGCCCTCGGCAACCTTCCGGCCGGCCAGCACCCCGGCCGCGGCCCGCAGGTCCTCGATCCGGCCGTTGGTGCAGGAACCGAGGAAGACGGTGTCCACCTTGATCTCGCGCATCGGCGTCCCGGCGGTCAGGCCCATGTACTGCAGCGCCCGCTCGGCCGCGACCTTGTCGTTCTCGTTGTCGAAGTCGTCCGGCGACGGCACCCGCTCCGACAGCGGGATGCCCTGGCCCGGGTTGGTGCCCCAGGTGACGAACGGCGCGATGTCCTCGGCGCGCAGCACGACCTCGCGGTCGAACGTCGCGTCCGCGTCGGTGGCCAGGCTCTTCCAGTACTCGACCGCGGCCTCCCAGTCGGCCCCCTGCGGCGCGTGCGGCTTGTCCTGCAGGTACGCGAACGTGGTCTCGTCCGGCGCGATCATGCCGGCCTTGGCGCCCCACTCGATCGACATGTTGCAGATCGTCATCCGGGCTTCCATGCTCAGCGACCGGATCGCCTCGCCGCGGTACTCCACGATGTACCCCTGGCCGCCGCCGGTCCCGACCTGCGCGATCAGCGCCAGCACCAGATCCTTGGCCGAGACGCCGTCGGGCAGGACGCCGTCGACGGTGACCGCCATCGTCTTCGGCCGGGCCTGCATCAGCGTCTGGGTGGCCAGCACGTGCTCGACCTCGCTGGTGCCGATCCCGAACGCGATCGCGCCGAACGCGCCGTGCGTCGAGGTGTGGCTGTCACCGCAGACCACGGTCATCCCGGGCTGGGTCAGGCCGAGCTGCGGGCCGATCACGTGCACGACGCCCTGGTCCGGGTCACCCAGGGTGTGGATCCGGATACCGAACTCCTCGGCGTTCTTGCGCAGCGTGTCGACCTGGGTCCGCGAGACCGGGTCCGCGATCGGCTTGTCCACGTCGAACGTCGGGACGTTGTGGTCCTCGGTGGCGATCGTCAGATCCGGGCGGCGGACCGGCCGGCCGGCCAGCCGGAGCCCGTCGAACGCCTGCGGACTGGTCACCTCGTGGACCAGGTGGAGGTCGATGTAGAGGAGGTCGGGTTCTCCGTCGGCTTGGCGCACGACATGTGCGTCCCAGACCTTTTCCGACAACGTCCTACCCATCAGACTTCTCCTTCGAGGTGTGTGGTGCGGTGTTCTCTCGCTCACACTGCTCCGGATTGGTGCGCACAAGCGACTTGCGTTCCACGATTCGAGACGGCAATATCGTCTCATGGACAACTCTAGCGGAGTCGGCGTTCTCGACAAAGCAGCTCTCGTTCTGTCCGCCCTGGAGTCCGGCCCGGCGACCCTGGCCGGTCTGGTGGCGGCGACGGGACTGGCCCGGCCGACGGCGCACCGGCTGGCGGTCGCGCTCGAGCACCACCGGCTGGTCGGCCGCGACATGCAGGGCCGGTTCGTCCTCGGCCCCCGGCTGAGCGAGCTCGCCTCGGCCGCCGGCGAGGACCGCCTGCTCGCCACCGCCGGCCCGGTGCTGGCGAGGCTCCGCGACATCACCGGGGAGTCCGCCCAGCTCTTCCGCCGCCAGGGCGAGTACCGCGTCTGTGTCGCCGCCGCGGAGCGCCCCTCCGGTCTCCGCGACACCGTCCCGGTCGGCAGCCAGCTCACCATGGCCGCAGGGTCGGCAGCCCAAATACTGCTGGCCTGGGAGGACCCGGAGCGGATGCACCGCGGCCTCCACAACGCGACCTTCAACGCGGCCGCCCTGGCCGGCGTCCGCCGCCGCGGCTGGGCCCACTCCGTCGGCGAACGCGAACAAGGCGTCGCCTCGGTCTCCGCCCCGGTCCGCTCCCCCTCCGGCAAGGTGATCGCCGCCGTCTCCGTCTCCGGTCCGATCGAACGCTTGTCCCGCCAGCCCGGCCGCATGCACGCCCCCGCTGTGATGGCGGCCGCCGAGCGCCTCTCCGAAGCCCTCCGCCGCGCCTCCGAGTAGTCAGGCGTGTAGTCAGGGCAGGTGGTCGAGCAGCCACCGCTGCCCCGTACCGCTGTCGATGAGGGCGGCGCGGTCCGCCTCCACCTCGAGCGGCAGTACGTCGTACACCGCGGCCGCCAGGACAGGGAGCGCACTGAGCGGTACGCGCGGCGCGAGGGTGCAGTGCGGCACCCAGACGCCTGGTTGGTAGTGCCGGTGCAGATCCGCGCCGGTCTCGACGACAGCTGACACCGCGCGCTCCTGGCGGGTCAGAACGTCCGCCGTGACGGCAGGGACGAGCCAGGCACGGCCACGGCGGAAGGTGCCCAGCGCATCGAAGTGCAGGCGGACCGATCCACCGTCCGGCAGCCCCGCGGCGGCCTTCGCCACCGCGTCCTGCCGCCACTCCCGCAGAACCGCCAGCGACAGGTGTGGCACGTGCCGACCGTGGGTGTGCGACCGCAGCGTCGGGACGCCGAGCTCCTCCAGCCGGACCCACAGGTTGCGGAGCATCCGTTCGGACCGCCGGTCGAACAACCAGCACACCGCGAGCGCCACAGCGCTCAGGCCTTCACTGCCCGCCGCCGTACGGCACGGTGAGGATCTCGAGGTTGTGTCCGTCCGGGTCGTCCCAGTAGAGACCGCGCCCGCCGTCGTTGGTGTTGATCTCTCCCTCGTGCCGGTGGAACGGGTCGGCCCAGTACGTCAGGCCACGCTCGACGATCCGCCCATGGATCTGGTCGAACTCCTCCTCGCTGACGAGGAACGCATAGTGCTGCCGGTGCGGCCGACCGTGGTCGTCGGCGAAGTCCAGCGTCGTCCCGTTCCCCAGCTGGACGACGGCGAACGGCCCGTAGCTGGTCGGATCGCCGAGTCCGAGGATCCCGGCCAGGAAGCGTGCGGACGCCTCTTTGTCACTGCAGCTCACGATGGTGTGGTTGAAGTCGACGGCCATACCTCAGCGTAGGGGGCGCGTCGTGCCTTCGGGTACGACGAGTGAGCGGACATTCGTCCAAGACCGGCCGGCGGCAGCCCTTTAACGTCTCGCGCATGGTTCGACATGTGCCCAGAATGCAGGTGGTCCACGACGGCCCCGAGAACGCGTCGCCGTTGCTGCTGATTCATGGATCGGGGGCTTCCGGCGCCACCTGGGCCCCGATGGTCGGCACACTCGCCGGCCGGCATCACGTCCTCCGGGTCGACCTTCCCGGATGTGGGCAATCGTCACCGGCACCGACGTACGACGTACCCGATCAGGCGGCTGCGATTGCTGCGCTGCTCGACGACCTCGCGCTGCGGAACGTGCCCGTGGCCGGGCACTCGAGTGGCGGCTGGGTCGCGATCGCGCTGGCCGACAAGCGCCCCGACCTGGTGGGCTCGCTGGTGCTGATCAGTACAGCGACCGGACTCGATGCTCAGCAGCCGCAGCCCTTCATCCTGCGCGCCCTGCTGGCGCCACCCTTCGGGCCACTGCTCTGGCCCCTGCGGTCGGACTCGATGATCCGCAAGGGCATCGGGGCAACGACAGCTCGCCCGGTGGAGATCCCGGACGACGCGATCGCCGATCTGAAGAACATCACCTACCGCACGTTCCGGAAGGTCCTACGCTGCAACGGCGCGTACGTCGCCGAGCGGAGCACGCCCGATCGCCTCGCCGACCTCGACGTCCCGGTGCTCGTGATCTTCGGCGCCGCCGACCCGCGGTACTACCCGGAGTCGGCGCGGCAGTACGAGGCGGTACCGAACACGCGGCTCGAGATGCTGCCCGGCGTGGGGCACATCCCCATGCTCGAAGCGCCCGAGGCGACGAGCGAACTGCTGCTGGGCTTCACGGCGGCGGCCGCGGACAGTCCCACTTCGTAGACTGATCACGTGCTGTCGACCGAGGCATCGCCCAGCTGGAGCTGGTCGGACGTGGACATCACCCTCCCACGCCTGTCCGCTCGGCTGCCGGGCATCAGCATGGCCGGGTTCGGCGTCCGTTCGTCCGCGTTCGTGGACATCGCGATGGTCGCGCACCCGTCCGTCACCCTGATCGTCGATCTGAGCGACGCCGGCGGCATCGTCTACGACGCCGAGGGTGGGCGCCGACGGGGCAGCGTCGTCGCTGGCCTGCTCCCCGGTCAGCTCCGGGCCGGCGGATGGCGCGGAGAGTGTCTCCAGATCCGGTTGTCGCCGGTCATCGCGGCGGCGGTGCTCGGCGCCTCGACCGAGCTCACCGGGACCGTGGCCGCCCTGGACGAAATCTGGACCCGCGATGGCAGCCAGTTCGAGGACCGACTGCGCTCCACCACCTCGTGGGCCGAACGGTTCACGATCGCCGCCGACGTCCTCAGCCGCCGGCTGGACGCGCGGCCGTCGGTCGATCCGGAGGTCGTCCACAGCTGGCAGCGGACTGTCGCGCACCGAGGTCGGGTCCGGGTCGACGGCCTGGCCGACGAGGTCGGCTGGAGCCGGCAGCGCCTGTGGTCCCGCTTCCGGTCGCAGCTCGGGCTCACGCCCAAACGCGCCGCGCAACTGGTGCGCTTCGACCACGCCGCACACCTGCTCGCGGCAGGTCACCCGCCCGCGAGCGTCGCCGCCCAGAGCGGGTACGTCGACCAGTCCCACCTCCACCGCGACGTCAAGGCCCTCACCGGAATCACTCCCGCTGCCGTAGCCACAGCGCCCTGGCTCGCGATCGACGACCTCGCCTGGCCCGCACGTCACCTGTGACCCGTCCCCGTGTGGGCGAATGGTGACGTGATGGCGTCGTAGCCGAGGCGAAGCATCATTCCCTGATCTGCGTGCGGCAGGTTGTGGCAGTGGTTCATCCACAGGCCGGGGTTCGTGGCTCGGAACGCGACCTCCCAAACCTCGCCCGGCCGGACGTCGAAGGTGTCCACCCACAACGGACTTCCGGTACTGCGCCTGCCGTCCCGGGACAGGATCAGCACGGGGTGTCCGTGCAGGTGCCACGGATGATTGGCGAGGCCGCGGTTCACCACTGTGAACCGGACGAGGTCGCCCTCGGCGACCAGGTGATCGGGGATCGACGGATGACCCCGCCCGTTGGCGTACGCCGGCCGCCCGTCGACCATCGCCAGCCCTCGGTCCAGGACCAGGGTGAAGTGCCGATCAGTGGCGAACGGCGCGGCTGTCCGCGTACCGTATCCGAGCAGGTCGAGCTCAGCACCGGTCCGGTACGACGGTTCGGCCGTCGCGTCGTCCTCCGGCCGCAACAGCAGCCCCTGGCGCGGGTCGTCGTCGACCACGAGAGCCACCGAGGTGGAGGGCATGGCGAACGTGACGTCGTACCGGCCGCCTGCGGGCAGACGGAGGGCCACGTCGCTGACTTCGCCGGGTCCGTCGAGGTCTCGTCCGTCCACCGCGACGACCCGGAACGGAGTGCCGGCCAACCCGAACCGATGAGGCTCGGAATCGGTGTTGACCAGCCGCAGCCGAACCGCGGTACCGGGCGTGATGGTGCGCTGCATGCGACCGTCCTGCCCTCCGATGAGCAGCGTGCCGTCGAGGGTGTGGACCGGCAGCGTCAGGTCAACGGACTCAGCAGGCGGAGTCCGCGGACGGACCACGAGAGTGCCGTACAGCCCCATCCGCACACCGACGGCAGATGCCTGGTGGGTGTGGTACCAGTACGTCCCCACCTGGTCTGCCCTGAAGTGGTAGACGAACTCCTGGCCTGGAGCCACCCAGTCCTGGGTGAGACCTGGAACGCCGTCCTCGCCACAGGCCACGTCGTAGCCGTGCCAGTGGATCGTGACGCCGTCGTCGATGTCGGCGTTCCGGAGAGTCACCTCGATCAGGTCGCCCTGGTTCGCTGTGATCGCGGGCCCGGGCAGTTGCCCGTCGTACGTCCAGGCCCGGAGCCGGCGGCCCGACGGAAGTCGCACCGTCGTCTTCTGGGCGGTGAGGACATGGCGTCGAGTAGTGCCGCCCAGAGCCGGAGTGAGCTCTCCGCGCAGGTCCGCCACCGACAGCAGGTGATGGTGAGCAGGGCCTTTGGCCGACTGAGGAGCCCTGAGAGACAACGCTGCCCCACCGGCCACGACCACACCTCCGGCCAGCGTCAGGACCTGCCGACGGGAGAAACGGGGCGTCTTGCCGGAGGTTGGGGCCGTGTCGCCGTCCAGGACACGAGCTGTCAGCAGGACGGCGAAGCCGACAAGCGCGACGGTGATCAGGGCTGCGCCCCACGTGAGCGGGTAGCCGACGAGATAGGTCACCGCGAGCCCGGCCAGCGCGGTATAGGCAGCCGTCAGCAGCGCCAGGACGCCGCCCGCCGGTACCTCGCTCGTCCCGGCCCGCCAGGCCGCCATGAGCGGCCGCCCGGCGGACAGAGCGGCCACCAGGGCGGACGCTACGAGCAGCGGCAGGCCGAGCAGCACCTTGTCCTGGACGAACCACCAGCCGGCGCTCGCAAGTGCGGCAACACTCGCCGCTTTGGCCACCGTGGTGACCAGAGCCGCCGCGAGCAGGGCCAGCGCCGGCCGCACCCGGCCGAAGGCGGTGGTGATGCCGGCGGCGAACCAGAGCGCGACGTTCAGCACGTCGATGCCGTTGGCCAGCAGCATCCAGTGCAGCGTCGTCATCGCGCCGGCCGGGCCGACCGCTCCCGCGATCGGGTCGGGCTCGGTTCGCCACCCTTGCCGAGTGCGCCGACCTGGGCCTCGACCCGGCTGATCGTGAAGGCGATGGCGACGGCGTTGATCGCATGCAGCCCGAAGACGAGTTTCGCCGTCGTGCTGGTGGTGCCACCGGAGCCGTCGATCGCTCCCGCGGTGACCGCGATCACGATCTGGAGCAGCACGAGACCGGCCACCAGGCCGGTCCCGCCGATCAGCCGCCCTGGCAAGCGGGCCGCGGCGGCCAGCAGGGTGAGGAGGACAGCGATCAGCAGAATCCCGTAGCCGAGCGCGCGATGTGGCGCGAACGACTCGTCGCGGCCGGCGGCGTCGAAGGCGCCCATCCCGGCGAGGAAGAACTGCAGGACGATCGCGAGGACCAGCAGCGTGGACAGTGCGGAGAAGAGCTTGCGCATGGCAGCCATGCTCAGGGCCGGACCGGCTGCCTGGCTTGGACGAATGTCCACCCCCGCGGACAAGACAACAGCCGGATCCCCTAAGGGATCCGGCTGTTACTTTCTCTGGTAGCCCCGACGGGATTCGAACCCGCGCTACCGCCTTGAGAGGGCGGCGTGCTAGGCCGCTACACAACGGGGCCAGAGGGTTGTTGTCCGGACCCTTGCGGGCCGGGCAACGAGGATGGACTCTACCGATTTTCTTCGGCTGGGTCCAATCGCTCGCTGGGGTACTAGGACTCGAACCTAGACTAACTGAACCAGAATCAGACGGGCTGCCAATTACCCCATACCCCAAGGCATTTCACCGTGGTTGAGAGTTTGTTTCCGCCCTCACAACCTGGCTCGGAGAGCATACCCATGTCGGGGCCCAGACAGCAAAACGAGCCCCGCCCGGCGATTGTCACTCCCGTCACACCAGCCTCTTGCCGGGCCCGTCCAGGCCCTTCCCGCCGAGCGGCGCCGGGACCAGCGGCAGGTCGCACGTGGTCGCCAGCCGCTGCTTGCGTGCCAGCCAGATCGCCACCGCGCCGAACAGCGCGAACTTCGCCACGTCGACCGCCACCAACGACCAAGGCGCGTCCTGGGCTCCCAGGCTGTCGCCCACACTGTCGGTCAGGGCCGCGTAGATGAAGGTGATCACGTTGTTCGCCGCGTGCGCCGCGATGGCCGCCTCCAGACCGCCGGTACGGACGACGAGCAGCCCGGCCACCAGACCGAACGCGAACCGATCCAGGAACAGCGCAGGGCTCTCCCAGGGCCAGATCCCGTGCGCCATGGTGAACAGCACCGTGGTCACGAGTACGGCGACCAGCGAGCTGCGGACCAGGGTGCCGACGGCCTGCAGCAGGTAGCCGCGGAAGAAGTACTCCTCCCCCGCAGCCTGGAAGGTCGACGTGAGCAGCGTCACCGCGATCACGGCCGCGGCGTCCGACGCGACCCCGCCGCCGCTGCCGCTGTTGTCGAGCAGGGCGACCCCGCCGACCTTGATGACGCCGAGCATCACCAACTCGATCGCGACGGCCGCGACGGCGAACCAGGCCAGCGGCTTCCACCGCAGCCTGGCGGTCACCGACGACAGCAGGCCCGGGGTCTGATGGTTCAGCCGGGTCGCGACGAGGAGGCAGAGCGGGATCAGCGCGATCAGCGACAGGTTCGTCGCGAGCAGGCCGAACCACGACACCGTGCCCTCGGGATCGGGGCGGATCGCCTGCTGGATCGACAGGATCACGACGCTGGCGAACATCCAGCCCGCCAGGATCGCGAACGCGCCGAGCACCACGGTCCAGGACGCCGTGACCGGATTGCGGAGCAGCCGGTGGTACGGCTGCGGTCCCGCGTCCCGGACGTCCGTCGTGGACCCGGGACGCGGTGTCGCGTCGTACGCCATCAGGTCACTCCGCCGGCAGCAGCGCGCGGGCCTGCTCGAGCCGGCGCAGCGCGCGCTCCCGGCCGAGCAGTTCCAGCGACTCGAACAGCGGCGGCGAGATCCGGCGGCCGGAGATCGCCACCCGGACCGGGCCGAACGCGTTCTTCGGCTTCAGCCCGAGTCCCTCGATCAGCGCGGACCGCAGCGCCGCCTCGATCGCCTCGGTCTTGAAGTCGGCCAGCTCGGACAGCGCCTTCTCGGTCGCCGCCAGCACCGCGCCGGCGTCGTGCGTGAGCACCTTCGCGGCCGCGTCCGGGTCGATCGTGAACGCGTCGTCGGCGACGAACAGGAAGCCCACCATGTCGACGGACTCCGACAGCGTGTTCATCCGCTCCTGCACCAACGGCACCGCGGCCGCGAGGACCTGGCGCTGCTCGTCGGACGGATCGGCCGGGAGCACCCCGCCCTTGGCCAGGAACGGGATCATCCGCTCGGCGAACTCGGCGGCCGGCAGCAGCCGCATGTGCGCCGCGTTGATCGCCTCGCACTTCTTCGGGTCGAACCGGGCCGCGTTCGCGTTCACCTTGCGGATGTCGAACGCGGCGACCATCTCGTCGATGGTGAACACGTCCCGGTCGTCCGCGATCGACCAGCCGAGCAGGGCCAGGTAGTTCAGCAGCCCCTCGGGCAGGAAGCCGCGCTCCATGTACTCGCCGAGGCCGGAGCCCGGGTCGCGCTTGGACAGCTTCTTGTTGCCCTCGCCCATCACGAACGGCAGGTGCCCGAACAGCGGGGTCCGGCCGTTGCCGACACCGATCTCGGCCAGCGCCTCGTACAGGGCGATCTGGCGCGGCGTCGACGGCAGCAGGTCCTCGCCGCGCAGGACGTGGGTGATCTCCATCAGCGCGTCGTCGACCGGGTTCACCAGCGGGTACAGCGGGTGGCCGTTGGCCCGGACCAGGACGTAGTCGCCGAGGTTCTCCGGCAGGAAGGTGATCTCGCCACGGACCAGGTCGTCGAACGTGATCGGCCGGTCCGGCATCCGCAAGCGGACGACGGGGCGCCGGCCCTCGTCGACGTACGCCTTCACCTGCTCCTCGGTGAGCGTGCGGCAGTGACCGTCGTACCCGCTGTGCTGGCCGGCCGAGCGGGCGGCCTCACGGCGCTGGTCGAGCTCCTCCTGCGAGCAGTAGCAGTGGTACGCCTTGCCGGCGGCGAGCAGCTTGGCCACGACGTCGGCGTACACGTCCATCCGCTCGGACTGCAGGTACGGCCCGTACTCGCCGCCCACCTCGGGGCCCTCGTCCCAGGTCAGGCCGAGCCAGCGCAGCGAGTCGAGCGTGTACTGCAGGGCTTCCGGGGTGTTGCGCGAGGTGTCGGTGTCCTCGATCCGCAGCACCAGCTTGCCGCCGTAGTGGCGGGCGAAGGCCCAGTTGAACAAGGCGCTGCGGATGTTGCCCACGGTCAGCAGACCGGTCGGCGACGGTGGGAACCGCACTCGGACCTGGGTCGGTTCGATGCCGCCGGGAACGTCGTCGGTCGGGGCAGGCCGGTCAGTCACGCACGATCACCTTGTTCGTCAGAGTTCCGATTCCTTCGACGCCGACCGACACCTCGTCGCCGGGCAGCATCGGACCGACACCCGCGGGGGTACCGGTGAGCACCACGTCGCCGGGCAGCAGCGTGGTGAAGGAGGTGATGTAGGCCAGCACCTCCGGGATGCCGAAGATGAACTGCGACGTCCGCCCGTCCTGCTTCAGCTCGCCGTTCACCTCCGTGGTGACCCGCAGGTCGGACGCGTCCAGCTCGGTGCTGATCCACGGGCCGAGCGGGCAGAACGTGTCGTACCCCTTGGCCCGGGCCCACTGGCCGTCGGACTTCTGCAGGTCGCGCGCGGTGACGTCGTTGCCGATCGTGTAACCGAAGATCACCTCGTCGACCCGTTCCTTCGGGACGTCGCGGCAGATCCGGCCGATCACGATCGCGAGTTCGCCCTCGAAGTGCAGCTCGTTGGTCTGCTCGGGGTAGACGATGCCGTCGCGCGGGCCGATCACCGAGGTGTTCGGCTTGTAGAAGATCAGCGGCTGCGCCGGGACCTCGTTGCCGAGTTCCTCGGCGTGCGCGCGGTAGTTGCGGCCGACGCCGACCACCTTGCTGCGCGGGATCACCGGGGCGAGCAGCCGGACGTCGGCCAACTGCAGCTTCTCGCCGGTGAACTGGACCGGCCGGTAGAGCGGATCCGAGTCGAGCACGCTGACGGTGCCGACCAGTCCCTCGGGGTCGTCGGTCTCGACGACGCCGTACTTCGGTTCGTCGTCGACGGAGAATCTGGCGATACGCACGGGAGGCCTTCAGTCAAGGGAATGAACGGCCCGAGCCTACCGCCGTGCGGGGATGAGACAGTTATCCGGTGACGACTGACATCCGGCTCGCCCGGCCGGCCGAGTACGAGGCCGTCGGCGAGCTCACCGTCGAGGCGTACTCGAGCGACGGCTTCATCCCGGTCCGGTCCGAGTACCGCCTGACCCTGCTGGCCGCTGCGGACCGCGCGGAGAAGGCCGAGTTGTGGGTTGCCACGAACGGTACGCAGTTGCTCGGCACGGTCACTTTCTGTCCCCCGGGCTCGGTGTACCGCGAGATCGGCGCGGACGACGAAGGCGAGTTCCGGATGCTCGGGGTCTCGTCGAAGGCGCGCGGCCTCGGCGTCGGTACGGCGTTGTCCGAGCACTGCGTCGAGCGGTCCCGCGAGCTCGGTCTGCGCCGCGTAGTGCTGTCCAGCGCGACCTACATGACCACGGCTCACCGCATCTACGAGCGGCTCGGCTTCACCCGTCTCCCCGAGCGCGACTGGTCGCCCGTCCCCGGCGTCGACCTGTACGCCTTCACCCTGGACCTGTGACCGTCTTCACCGACCAGCAGGTCCTGGCACCGCACGAGTGGGAGCCGCTCGCCGCCGCGCACGCCGCCCGGGTCGACGACCTGATCGCCGGTCACCTCGCCCGACGGAAGCGCCGTGAGCCCCATCCCGTCGAGGACTTCCTGTTCACCTACTACCCGACCCGGCCGAACCAGCTGAGGATCTGGCACCCCGGACCCGGGATCCGCCTGCTCGGCGCCACCCGGTACGAGGGCAAACGCGGCTACCGGTACGCCGAGGGCGCGGCGCAGCTGGATCCGGACGAGGTGACGCGGCGCGAGGACAGCATCCGCTGGATCCGCCGGCTGCTGGCGTCGACACTGGATCGCCCGGCGCAGTTCGGGTGCTTCGGACTGCACGAATGGGCGATGGTCTACCGGCTGGAGCCAGGTGAGGTCCGGCACGAGAAATGGCCGCTACGGTTGGGATCCGACGGCACGGACCGGGTGGTCGAGTCCCACAAGATCGGGTGCTCCCACTTCGACGCGTTCCGCTTCTTCACCGCGCCGTCCCGGCCGCTCAACCTGCTGCAACCGGCCCGGGAAACCCAGCCCCAGTTGGAACAAGGGGGCTGTCTGCACGCCAACATGGATCTCTACAAGTGGGCGAGCAAGCTGATGCCGTTCACCCCGAGTTCGCTGGTGCTGGACTGCTTCGAACTCGCCAAGGACATCCGCACCCTCGACATGCGCGCGTCCCCGTACGACCTGTCCGCGCTCGGGTACTCGCCGGTGCCGATCGAGACCCCGGCCGGCAAAGCGGAGTACGCCGCGGCCCAGCGCGGGTTCGCCGGCCGAGCGCGGCCACTCCGGCTGCGACTCGTCGACCTCTGCGACGAGCTGCTCGCATCGATCAGCTGATCGTGGCACCGATCGTGCGCTCGTCGCGGTCGGTGATTCCTTGCTGGGCCTGGCGATGCGCGGGCCGCAGGAACGCCGCGATCAGGAACAGCACGAACATCACCATGAGCAGTGCCCACCGCGGATCGTCGAGCATCAGATCGCCGGCCGCCTGAGTCCGATCGGCCGGGGTGAGTACCTGCGTCGAGTGCGCGGAGTCCGCCCAGTCCAGGCGAGCGGGAGCGAACGCGACGTACGTCCAGACCCGCATTCCGAAGTAGAGCGCGGCCGCCGCGAGGATCAGGATCCGGCGCCGCCCGGGACGCCAGGAGACGTACAGGACCAACGGGATGATCAGCATCTCCAGCAGGCTGTTGACGATGATGTAGTACGGGATCGAGGGCAGGAACATCTGCTCCAGCGCCTCGCCGCTGAGCGACGTGCTCCTCATGGCCCCGTTCAGCAGCAGGATCGCCATCAGGCCCCCGCAGGCCGCGAACGCGAGCGCGGTGGTGGCGACGCCGATGAGGACGTCCTCGGACCAGCGGCCGCGGCGCGGATTCCGCCGGAGCCAGTGAGCGATCAGGCCCATCAGGAGCGCCCACGCCGCGCCGATCAGGATCGCCGGCGGCCAGGGCACCACCTTCCCGGCGTTGAACAACCCGGTGATCAACGCGCTGAACGGAACCACCAGCAGGTACGGCTTCATGACACCGTCTCCTCTCTCTTGTCGATACGAGGAGTCAAGCATTTCGCTGCTTTAAGCAGCTACTGCTTGGAGCAGTTACCAGGGTGTGGTCAGGGGAACCCGTAGGTTTGGCTCATGGCGAGCAAGCGGTCGGACCTGCGGGAAGCCCTGGCCCAGGAGATGCCCCAGTACGTCTCGGCCGCGGTGCGCTTCCAGATCGCCGTCGCCGATCAGCTCGGGATGCCGCTGACCGACGTCCACGCGATCGGCGCCCTGCTCGAGCTCGGCCCGTCGGGCGCACGTCAGCTCGCGGACCTGATGGGCCTGACCACCGGCGCGGTCACCCGCCTGCTCGACCGGCTCGAACGCGCCGGCTACGTCCGCCGCGAACCCGATCCCACCGACCGCCGCCGCATCCTCGTCCACGTCGTCCCCGAACGCCTCGACGACATCGCGGAGTACTACCGCTCGATGGACGACCGCTGGCGCAAGCAGGTCGCGCAGTACTCCGACGACCAGCTGGAGTTCCTCGTCGACTTCCTCCGCCAAGGCCGCGATCACGCCAACGCCGAAACCAGAACCCTCCGCACCGAAGGCCGCCCCCACGCCACCCGCCGCCGCCCCGCCCCATAACTGTTCGGAGCACCTCAGCACCGGCGGCGTCGAGCCCCCCGCCACGACTAGCAGGTTGTTCGACGACTGACGCGTTGCAGGGCGTCAGCCATCAAACAAGGCGCTAACTGTACCCGGTCATGAGGTTGGTTGCAGTCGGGTGATGGGTGGGTGTCCTCCGAGTGCGGTGTGTGGGCGTTGAGTGTTGTAGGACTCGAGCCAGGGTGCAAGTGCGGCGGTGCGTTCGGTGTTGGTGGTGAAGACCTGCCGGTAGGCCCACTCTGTTTGCAGGGTCCGGTTGAGGCGCTCGACCTTCCCGTTCTGCCAGGGGCAGTGGGGTTTGATGAATTTCTGGGTGATGGCGTGGGTGGCGCAGACCTCGCGCAGTGACCAGCGGTAGGACCAGGCGTTGTCGGTCATCAACCGTTCGATCCGGGTGATGCCGTGCGCGGCGAAGAAGGCGATGGCGCGGGTCAGGAAGCCGGCGCAGGTGGGGCCTTTCTCGTCGGGCAGGATCTCTGAGTAGGCCAGCCGGGAGTGGTCGTCGACGAGTGAGTGCACGTAGTCGAACCCGACCCGGGTGCTGCGGTCGCGGCGGGTCGAGGCGCTGGCGCGGCCGTGTGCGCGCCAGCCGCCGCCGTCGGGGATCCGGCCGATCTTCTTCACGTCCATGTGGACCAGTTCGCCTGGCCGGTCCCGCTCGTACCTGATCGCGGTGGTCTTGGAGGCCCGGATCACCTGACCGGTGATCGGGTCACACACGGCCAGATGCGGCACCCGGTGGCGGCGCAGGATCCGCGACACCGTCCGGGCCGGTACCCCGGTCTGGGCCGCGATCGGTTCCGGACCGAGCCGCAACCGCTCCCGCGCGTCCAGGACCCGCTGCTCGACCTCGGCCGGCGTACGCCGCGGACACCGATGCGGCCGCGACGACCGGTCCCGCAGACCCGCCTCGCCTTCAGCCTCGTACCGATCGAGCCAGGTCTTCACACACTTGCGCGACACACCCATCGCCTTCGCGATATGCGCCTGCGCCCACCCGGCCCGGTGCCGCTGCACGATCAGCAACCGGCCATGAAACGTCGTACGCGCGTTACGGTGGGACACGAGAACCTCCGGTGAGTGTGAAGCCTTCGACAAGCCACACCCCAACCGGAGGTTCTCCTCACGTCAACCCCACCCCACCTGCCACCAACGTCTCGACCCGGTACAGCTAACCGCCCGATAACCCGCCAGCGGCCACACCGGAGCCCCCGGGCCGACGCGAGCAGCGACCGGCGCGCGGCGACGCGGCGGGCGCGCGGCGATGCGGCGGGCGCGAGGCGATGCGGCGATGCGGCGATGCGGCGATGCGGCGATGCGGGCGCGAGCGCTCCAGCCGCCGGGCGCGGCAGCGCGGCTCGTGTTCAGATCTTGGTGGCCTTCAGGGCGAACAGGAGAGGGATGCGGGGTGCTTCGTCCGGCAGGCGCCACCAGCCCTCGGGGGTCTGCACCATGGAGGGCCAGCGAGGCCACTGGAGTACCTCGGACTCGCGCAGCACGTCGATCCGCAGACCCGCGGCAGCGAGGGTGGTGACGAGTTCGCCGAGACCGTGCATCCACTCGTAGCTGCGCTGGCGCCCCGGGACGACGTCGCCCGTGTACGTGACGTCGGAGTCGTGCGCGATCGGACCACGACCCTCCAGGTAGTCGTTGCGCAGAACGAGATCCTCGGACTCCCCCGGCAGCGAAACCGGCCGCAACGAGTTGAGCAGCGGATGGAACTCCGCGATGTAGACGAACCCACCCGGCTTGAGCAGTCGCGTCACCACGTCGGCCCAGCGAGCGAGATCGGGGAGATAGCAAAGCGCACCCTTGCCCGTGTAGACGACATCGAACTGCCGTCCACCCAGAGCACCCGCGGCGTCGTACACGTTGGCGTGCACGTAGTCGACGTCCACGTCGGCCGCCGCTGCGATCCGTCGAGCTTCGTCCAGCGACTTCGCCGAGAGGTCCAGACCGGTGGTGTTCGCACCTCGGCGGGCGAACGCGATCGTCTCGGTCCCGAGGTGGCACTGCAGATGGACGATGTCGCGCCCGCGCAGCTCGCCCAGGTCCTCCCACTCGTAGTCGGCGAACCAGTACTCGGCCGGCCGGCCGTAGAACGCACTGGCCGCGTGCAGAGGCGCCCGCGCATCCCAGTCCGCCTCGTTGGCCGCGACCATGCCCAACACCTCAGCGCCCAGCACCCCGGCATCCAGCGCATCGGCGTCCAACCCCACCGCGCCCGCACTCGACCCGTTCGCGTCCGACCCCACCGGTTCCTCCGTCCGTCGGCTGTCCACCTCCGTCCAGTGTTCCCAAGCCCAGGTCCACACGTCCGCACTCAGACTCATCGCCCAATCACTTTCTGTGACGATCTCGATCCGGTGCGGAGCCGATCCGCACGGTTCATCCGAGAGTTCCTCCCCATTAACCCGGCGAAAGCCACCGCGATCCACGCGATGTCCCCCGGTTCGTTCACGCTGGGTAACTCTACCGGGCTCGACCACGCTCAGTAATCACGGGCTGATCTCGATCCGTCTTGTTCAAGGTTGCCAGCCAACCTTGAACAAGCGATCATCGAAGTCATGGCACGCGTGGAGCTCCACCGCTGGCCGGGACACCCCGACGGGTTCACCCGGGCCGAGCGCCTGGGCGGCTCGTACGAGCTGTACTTCCCGGATCCGCTGGTGGGCCGGGAGTTCGACCTGAGCGCGGAGGTCGTGGCCGCCCTGGAGGACGCGGCCGGGGACCTGGCCAGGCTGGACGCGACGGCGGCGGTCCTGACGAACAGTGAGGCGCTGGCGCGACTGCTGTTGCGGGCCGAGGCCGTCGGCTCGTCGCAGATCGAAGGTCTCGTCGTCGGGGCCCGCCGGCTGCTCAAGGCCGAGGTGTTGCGCGGGACCGCGCGGCACCACGACGTCACCGCGGAGGAGGTGCTCGGCGCGGTCGACGCGATGACCTGGGTGACCGAGTCGGTGCGGGCCGGCGACAAGCTGGAGGTCGAGCATCTGCTCGAGGCACACCGCCGGTTGATGGCGCATTCGCCGACGCCGGAGCTGGGCGGCGAGATCCGCTACCTGCAGAACTGGATCGGTGGCCGCTCCCCCGCCGAGGCGTACTACGTGCCGCCGCCGGCCCACCTGGTCCACGAACTGCTGGCCGACCTGATGCAGTTCGTCCGGGAGGCGCCGCTGCCGGTGCTGGCGAAGACCGGGATCGCGCACGCCCAGTTCGAGACGATCCATCCCTTCGCCGATGGCAACGGCCGGACCGGGCGGGCGCTGATCCACCTGATCCTGCGCGCCGAGGGACTGGTCGAGCGCACGGTGCCGCCGGTCTCGCTCTCGCTCGCCACGCACGCGACCCAGTACGTCGAGGCGCTCACCGCCTTCCGGCACACCGGGCGGGCGACCAGCTCGCGGGCGCGCTCCGCCGCCAACCAGTGGCTCGTCATGTTCGCCACGGCCTGCAGTCACGCCACCGCGGAGGCGGCCCGGTTCGAACGGACCGCGGCCGAGCTCAAGACCGCCTGGCGCGAACGAGCCGCTCCGGTGCGGGCCGGGTCGGCCACCGAACTGCTGATCGAAACGTTGCCTGCGGCCCCTGTCTTGACGCTCGCGGCGGCGGCGCGCCTGATCGACCGCTCGGCGCAGGCCGCGAACCAGGCGCTGACCCGGCTGGTCGAGGCCGGCGTGCTGCGCGAGGTGACGGACGGCCGCCGCAACCGCGTTTACGAGGCGCCCGAGCTGATCGACGCCTTCACCCTGCTGGAGCGGCGGTTCGCCAGCCCGGTGGCCGACACCCGGGCCGAACCGCCTAACAGACCAGCACCTTCCGCGCCAGCACCGACACGCACCGTTCATTGACTTTCTCCTCCCCGGCGGGACACAATTCGAACACGTGTTCGATCGTGAGACAAATCGGGGAGCGTGAGGATCTGTGATGCCGGAGCCGTTCGACTGGGACATCCTGCAGCGACCATCGGCGATGGCGATGGTGCGCGGCCAGCTCGGTTTCAGCTGGATGGTGCTGTCCGGCCGGCTCGCGCGGCTGACCGACGAGGAGTACTTCTGGCGCCCGAGCTCGGAGGCGCTCACCGTCGTCCGGCGGCCGTACGCCGGCCGGTTCCGCTCCCTCGGGTCGGGCGAGTGGGTGGCGCAGTGGCCGGACGAGCCGGACCATCGCGGCCCGCGGACGATCGCCTGGCTGATCGCGCACCTGACCGAGACCTTCTTCTGGCGCTGGGAGTGGACCTTCGGCGAGAGCCGGCAGGGTCGCGCCGACATCACCCTGCACGGCAACGCCCAGGACGCGGTCGCCTGGCTGACGCACTGGGTCGACGCCTGGCAGCACTCGATCGCCGAGCTGGACGAGGAGCAGGCGATGACGGTCGGGCTGAGCCAGGCGACCGAGCTGGACGCCGCCGAGCCGTTCGGCCACGTCGTGCTGCGGCTCAACCGCGAGCTCATCCACCACGGCTCCGAGATCATGACGCTGCAGGACCTCCATGCCCTCGCCGCCTGAGCCTCTCCGCCGATTTCGTGCCGGACACCACAAGATGTGCGACATGCGGCGTGTCGCGACACAAGATCTGGGGGTGCCGCCCTAGTCTCTTGCGTACTGGTGGTCAGGGGAATCCGGTGGAACTCCGGGGCTGCCCCGCAGCGGTCAGCGGGGAATGTGCCCCGTGAGCCCGAATACCTGCCACCGGCGCGCGTACCGCCGGTACGCGCTGTCCGAGGCCTCGAGGGCGGGCCGCAGGGCGTAACAGGAGCAGATCCACATGACCGCTGGTCCGGGCTCTGTGCTGCCTGTTTCGTCGTGCGCTCGCCGCGGGTCCCGGTCGATCAAGAGACTCGCGTGGAGAGAGCGCTTGTGACCATTGCTTCAGCAACCCAGTCAGGCCCCGGCCGGACAGCCGCGGACCCCGCGGATCCGTCGGCGGCCCCGATCCAACTCACCGTCGTGCGTCGCGACGGCGGCAGTACCAGCTTCGACCAGACCAAGATCTCGGTCGCGCTCAGCAAGGCCTTCCTCGCTGTCGAGGGCCCCGAGGCCGGTGGCAGCCACCGGGTCCGGGACCTCGTCGTCGAGCTGACCGAGCGGGTCGTGGCCGCTCTGACCTCCCGCGGTGACGCGCGGCGCAGTGTCCAGGTCGAGGACATCCAGGACCAGGTCGAGCTCGCCCTGATGCGGGCCGGCGAGCACCAGGTCGCCCGGGCGTACGTGCTCTACCGCGAGGAGCGCACCAAGGCCCGCACCCCGGAGGACGCGGCCGAGCTCGGCAGCGAGCGACCGGGGCTGACGGTCCGCGCCGCCGACGGCAGTACGGCGCCGTTGGACGTCGAGCGGCTGCGCGTCGTCGTCGCCGAGGCGGCCGCCGGACTCGACGCGGTCGACGCCGAACTGATCCTGAACGAGACCCTCGGCTCCTGCTACGACGGCATCGCCCAGCACGAGGTCGAGCTCGCGCTGGTGATGGCGGCCCGCTCGTACGTCGAGACCGAGCCGGAGTACAGCTACGCCGCCTCGCGGTTGCTGCTCGACCAGATCCGTCGCGAGACGCTCGGCCGGGTGCACGGTGAGCCCCGGCAGGCAAGCCAGGCCGACATGGCCACGGCGTACGTCGAGTATTTCCCGCGGTACATCGAGACCGGGATCGAGGCCGGGCTGCTCGATCCGGAGCTGGCCACGTTCGACCTGCCCAAGCTGGCCGCGGCGATCCGGCCCGAGCGGGATCTCGACTTCGCGTTCCTCGGTCTGCAGACCTTGTACGACCGCTATCTGCTGCACATCGACAAGGTGCGGTTCGAGCTTCCGCAGGCGTTCTTCCTCCGGGTCGCGATGGGGATCGCGCTCGAGGAGGACGACCGGGAGGACCGGGCGATCGAGTTCTACGAGTTGCTCAGCTCGTTCCGGTTCATGTCGTCCACGCCGACGCTGTTCAACTCCGGGACCACCCGGCCGCAGCTGTCGTCGTGCTTCCTGACCACGGTCGACGACGACCTGGCCGGCATCTTCGCCGGGATCCGCAACAACGCCCTGCTGGCCAAGTACTCCGGTGGCCTGGGCAACGACTGGACCCCGGTCCGCGGGATCGGCGCGAAGATCCGCGGCACCAACGGCGAGTCCCAGGGCGTCGTGCCGTTCCT
This sequence comes from Kribbella amoyensis, assembly GCF_007828865.1. Classification (NCBI taxonomy): domain Bacteria; kingdom Bacillati; phylum Actinomycetota; class Actinomycetes; order Propionibacteriales; family Kribbellaceae; genus Kribbella; species Kribbella amoyensis. The sequence goes on along the minus strand of NZ_VIVK01000002.1, from coordinate 800,861 downwards.
CAAGATCGCCAACGACACCGCCGTCGCAGTCAATCAGGGAGGAAAACGTCGGGGTGCCGTCTGCGCGTATCTGGAGACGTGGCACCTGGACATCGAGGAGTTTCTCGATCTCCGCAAGAACACCGGGGACGAACGCCGCCGGACCCACGACATGAACACCGCGAACTGGGTGCCCGACCTGTTCCTGCAGCGGGTCGAGGCCGGCGGCGAGTGGACGCTGTTCTCGCCCGACGAGGTGCCGGAACTGCACGACCTGTACGGGACCGCTTTCGCCGAGGCGTACGTCGGGTACGAGCAGGCAGCGGATCGTGGTGAGATCCGAGTGCTCCGGCGGATCAAGGCCGTCGAGCTGTGGCGCCGGATGCTGACCGTGCTCTTCGAGACCGGGCACCCGTGGATCACCTTCAAGGACGCCTGCAACCTGCGGTCGCCGCAGCAGCACGACGGCGTCGTCCACTCGTCGAACCTGTGCACCGAGATCACCCTGAACACGACGGTCGACGAGACCGCGGTCTGCAACCTCGGCTCGGTCAACCTGGTCGCCCACCTGACCGGGTCCGGCCTCGACGCCGACCTGCTCCGCGCCACGGTGAAGACCGCGGTCCGGATGCTCGACAACGTGATCGACGTGAACCTCTACACGACCCCGGAGTCCGAGCGGGCCAACCAGCGGCACCGTCCCGTCGGACTCGGCCTGATGGGCTTCGCCGACGCGCTCTTCGCGCTGCGGATCCCGTACTCCTCCGACACCGCGGTCGCGTTCGCGGACAGCTCGATGGAGCAGATCAGCTACCACGCGATCGAGGCGTCGAGCGACCTGGCGGCCGAGCGCGGCCGGTACGAGTCGTACGACGGGTCGCTGTGGAGCCGGGGTGTGCTGCCGGTCGACTCGATCGAGCTGCTGCGGGAGGCCCGGGGCGGTGACCTGACCGTCGACACCAGCCGGCAACTCGACTGGGACACGCTGCGCGCCAAGGTCCTGCGGGACGGGATGCGGAACTCGAACGTCCTCGCGATCGCCCCGACCGCGACCATCTCGAACATCTGCGGCGTGAGCCAGTCGATCGAACCGATCTACCGCAACCTGTTCGTGAAGTCGAACATGTCCGGCGAGTTCACCGTCGCCAATCCGTACCTGGTCGCCGACCTCAAGGCACGCGGGCTGTGGGACCAGGTGATGGTGTCGGACCTGAAGTACCACGACGGGATCCTGTCCCGCATCGACCGGGTGCCGGCCGATCTACGCGAGCTGTACGCGACCGCGTTCGAGGTGGAGCCGGCCTGGCTGGTGAAGGCGGCGTCCCGGCGGCAGAAGTGGCTGGACCAGGCGCAGTCGCTGAACCTGTACATGTCCGCCCCGTCCGGCAAAGCGCTCGACGAGCTCTACCGCTCGGCCTGGCGGCACGGGCTGAAGACCACGTACTACCTGCGCTCCCAGTCCGCCACCCACGTGGAGAAGTCCACCCTGAAGGGCACCGACGGCCGCCTCAACGCGGTCCCGGTCACGCCGGAAACACCCGCTGTCTGCAAGATCGACGACCCCGACTGCGAGGCCTGCCAGTGACCACCACCAGCAGCAACGTGACCGGACTGGGCGAGATCGCCGTCGGCGCGTCCCGGATCGAGGTCGCCGACAAGGCGATGATCAACGCCCGCGCGGACGTGAACCAGCTGCTGCCGCTGAAGTACCAGTGGGCCTGGGACAAGTACCTGGCCGGCTGCAACAACCACTGGATGCCGACCGAGGTCTCGATGCAGGCCGACATCGCGCTGTGGAAGAGCACGGACGGCCTGACCGAGGACGAGCGGCTGATGCTGAAGCGCAACCTCGGCTTCTTCGCCACCGCGGAGTCCCTGGTCGCGAACAACATCGTGCTCGCGGTCTACCGGCAGCTGACCAACCCCGAGTGCCGGCAGTACCTGCTCCGCCAGGCGTTCGAAGAGGCCGTGCACACGCACACCTTCCAGTACATCTGTACCTCGCTCGGACTGGACGAGGGCGAGCTGTTCAACATGTACCGGGAGGTGCCGTCGATCTCCGACAAGGACGCCTGGGCGCTGAAGTACACCCGGCACCTGGAGGACCCGGACTTCAAGACCGGGACGCCGGAGTCGGACACGGACTTCCTGCGGGACCTGATCGCGTTCTACGTGGTGTTCGAGGGGATGTGGTTCTACACCGGGTTCGCGCAGATCCTGTCGCTCGGCCGGCGCAACAAGATGGTCGGGATCGCCGAGCAGTACCAGTACATCCTGCGCGACGAGTCGATCCACCTGAACTTCGGCATCGACTGCATCAACCAGATCAAACTGGAGAACCCGCACCTGTGGACCACCGCGTTCCAGGCCGAGGTGCGGCAGATGCTCACCGAGGCGTGCGAGCTCGAGGTCGCGTACGGCCGCGCGACGATGCCGAACGGGATGCTCGGCCTGACCGCGGACCTGTGCGAGCAGTACATGCACTTCGTCACCGACCGGCGCGCCGAGCAGATCGGCCTGGCCCCGATCTTCGGCGAGACCCGGAACCCGTTCGGCTGGATGTCGGAGGTGATGGACCTGAAGAAGGAGAAGAACTTCTTCGAGACCCGCGTGATCGAGTACCAATCGGGCGGCGGCCTCAGCTGGGACTGAGCCTAGATCTGTGAGGGCGTCGGCGGACCAAAGTTCGCCGGCGCCCGGGGATCAGGCGGGCGTCCTCTCCGGCCAGGGGGATCAGGCCGGCATCGAAGCTCGAGCTCAGTGCGAGACCGTGACGTCCAGCACGCCGACGACCTTGTCCAGCCGGGCAGCGACCCGCCCGGCGTCGAATCCGGCGCCCTCGACCGCGACGTACAACGTGCTCTCGTCGAGCGACAACCTCAGCTCGCGCACGTCGTACGGGTTCAGCAGCACGGCGATCCGGGCGATCAGGCCGCGCGTCTCCACGACCTTCGCGGTGAAGACCGTGACCGTGCGCTCGACCAGCGCAGGGCGCTCAACCTCGGGTTCGGCGATCACCAGGCTCACCGGACCACCTCCTTGTGCCGGAGCAGACCGAACGTGACCCCGTCGACGAGCGCCTCCCAGGACGCCTCGACGATGTTGTGCCCGACGCCGACCGTGACCCAGGACCGCTCCCCGTCCGAGGTCTGGATGAGCACTCTGATCACCGCGTCCGTGCCGTGGCCCTGGTCGAGGATGCGGACCTTGTAGTCGACCAGCTCGAACTTGTTCACCACCGGGTACGCCCGCTCGATCGCGACCCGGAGCGCGTGGTCGAGCGCGTTGACGGGACCGTTGCCCTCCCCGGTCACCACCTCGCGCTCACCGCCGGCGACCAGCTTGACCGTCGCCTCCGACACCGCCTCGCCGTCCGCGCGGGACTCGGTGATCACCCGCCAGGACTCGACGTCGAAGAAGCTCGCCCGGTGGCCGGCGACCTCCTCGCTGAGCAGCAGCTCGAACGACGCGTCGGCAGCCTCGAAGGTGTAGCCGCGGGACTCCATCTCCTTCACCCGGTCGGTGACCCGGCTGACCAGTTCGCGGTCGTTGCCGAGGTCGAACCCGAGCTCCTTGCCCTTCAGCTCCACGCTCGCCCGGCCGGCCATCTCGGACACCAGCATGCGCATGTCGTTGCCGACCAGGCCCGGATCGGTGTGCTGGTACAGGTCCGGGTCCACCTTGATCGCGCTGGCGTGCAGCCCGGCCTTGTGCGCGAACGCGGACAGCCCGACGTACGGCTGGCGGGCCGACGGTGGCACGTTCGTCACCTCGGCGATCGCGTGCGCGATCCGGAACGACTCGGCCAGGTTGCCTTCGGGCAGCAGCTTCATCCCGCGCTTGAGTTCCAGGTTCGCCACGACGGCGAGCAGGTCGGCGTTGCCGGTGCGTTCGCCGTACCCGTTGACGGTGCCCTGGACGTGGGTCACGCCGGCCTCGACCGCGGCGATCGAGTTGGCGACCGCGCACCCGGAGTCGTTGTGGCAGTGGATCCCGAGCCGCGCGCCCGTGGACTCCAGCACGTCACGGACGATCTCCTGCAGCTCGCGCGGCAGCGTCCCGCCGTTGGTGTCGCAGAGCGCGACCACGTCCGAGCCCGCCTCCGCGGCGACCCGGACGACCTCCAGCGCGTACGCGCGGTTGGCGCGGTACCCGTCGAAGAAGTGCTCGGTGTCGAGGAAGACCCGCTGCCCGTTCTCGCGGAGGTGCCGGACCGTGTCGGCGACCATCGCCAGGTTCTCGTCCAGGCTGGTCCGCAGCGCCCGCTCCACGTGCGCGTCGTGGCTCTTGGCAACCAACGTGACGACCGGGGCTCCCGACTCCCGCAACGCGGCGACCTGCGCGTCGTCGGCCGCCGCGACCCCGGGCTTGCGGGTCGCACCGAACGCGGCGAACGTTGCGTTGCGCAAACGCAGCTCGGTTTTCGCACGGGCGAAGAACTCGGTGTCTTTCGGCACCGCACCCGGCCAGCCACCCTCGATGAATCCGACGCCCAGGTCGTCCAGGTGCTGCGCGATGGCGATCTTGTCGGCCACGGACAGCGCGAGCCCCTCCTGCTGCGCACCGTCGCGCAGAGTGGTGTCGTAGACGTGGAATTCGTCGGATGTGCTCATGGTCGCCTTCCGATGGGCTGAGGAGTGCCGCGGGCAAACAAAAAACCTCCCGCAAGGTGCGAGAGGTCTGCGCGCTCAGGTACTGCCGGCTGAGCGCGCCTAGATAATGATGCCCCGGTGGTTCTTCATGACATTTCGCAGTCTGCCACAGCTGGTCCGCGAACAGGACTTTCTGTCTCGCGAAGCGAACATCCAGTACTCGGAGGTCACCGAGAGTTCAGCTGTCAGGCGGTGAGGGACCATTCCGGCGTGTCCCAGGCGGTGTAGAAGTCCTCCCGGTCGAGCGGCCGCAGACCCCACTCGTCCCGGTCCAGCGCGTCGTCGGTGAGCGAACCCTCGTCGTCCTCCACCCGCTGCCACCAGTACCGCCGGATGGTGCCGTCCTCGGCGACCTGGAGCTGGCGGACCACGACCCACTCCCGCTCGTGCCAGACCGCCTCGTACAACCAGTCGGTCCCGTCCTCGTCCGCGCGGGCCCCGAACGTCCGGGCCGCGGTGCTCCGGTCGAGGTCGCGGATCAACTCCACGGTCGAGCGGAAGGCGTGGGCGGTGTCGCCCTGCCAGCCTCGCCGCTGGGCGAGTTCCGCGTAGTACGTCTCGACCTCGTCCGGAAAGCCGCTCATGTCGCCAGACCCTATCGAATCGAAGCGAAGAGGCCGACCAACTGCCCAACCCCTAAACCTGAAAAGATGCTGTGAGTTCGACACCGCGAGAAGGGACGTACCTGTGAGCGAGGCCGGCAGTCATGGCACCTCCGAGGAAGACCTCCGTACCGCGCTGTTCCGGCCCTCGGGCACGCTCAGCCGGCTTCAGTTCCGGCTGATGGGATTCGGCATCGGGCTCGCATTGCTGGTGACGCTCGCACCGACCTGGCTCATCAGCCGGACGGGGTCGAGGGACGAGATCCGCCTCTACAGCGGGATCAGCTTGCTGGGCCTCACTCCGGACAGCAACTCGCCGATGGACGCCCAAGGCACCATCCTCTTTCTGCTATACCTTCTGTCGGCGCTCGGGTTCCTGCTGGTCCGGCCGGAGACCGGTGCCACGGTCCTGATGGGCATCGGCGGGCTGGCGGTGACGATCGTCATCGTCGCGAACCAGCCGGACGACACCTTCCGGACGTCGGTCTCCTGGACCGGCGCGCCGGCCGTCGCCCTCGGCCTCTGGTCCATCGCGACCGTCGTCTCTGTCGTCGCCCTCAAGAAGATCCGCTCCTGACAGCAGACGGCCCGGCACAGCGCGCCGGGCCGTCTGGGGATCGGAGTTCAGCAGATCCGGGTCATCCAGCCGTGCGGGTCGGCGGTGCGGCCGTACTGCAGGTCGAGCAGCGCGGCGCGGACCGCGGCGGTGACGGGGCCACCGTTGCCGTCGGCAACCTGCACCTCGCCGTCCTTCCACTTCAGCGACGCGACCGGCGTGATCACCGCGGCGGTGCCGCAGGCGAAGACCTCGCGGATCCGGCCCGAGGCGGCACCCTCGCGCCACTCGTCGATCGAGATCTTCCGCTCGGTCACGTGGTGGCCGAGATCGGTGACCAGCTTGAGGATCGAGTCGCGGGTGACACCCTCGAGGATCGTGCCGGACAGTTCCGGGGTGACCACCGAGTTGTCGTCGAGGACGAAGTACAGGTTCATCCCGCCGAGTTCCTCGACCCACTTCTTCTCGATCGCGTCGAGGAACGCGACCTGGTCACAGCCCTGCTCGATCGCCTCGGCCTGGGCGAGCAGCGACGACGCGTAGTTGCCGCCGGTCTTCGCCGCGCCGGTACCACCGGGGGCCGCGCGGGTGTACTCCTCGCTGAGCCAGATCCGGACCGGCTTCACGCCGTTCGCGAAGTACGAACCGGCCGGCGACGCGATCACGCAGTACGTCACCCGGGCGGACGGGCGGACACCGAGGAACGGGTCCGAACCGAACATGAACGGCCGCAGGTAGAGCGACGTCTCCCCACCGCTGGGGACCCACGCCTTGTCGATCTCGACCAGCTTGACCAGCGACTCCAGGAAGGCGGACTCGGGCAGCTCCGGCAGCGCGAGCCGCCGCGCGGACCGGGCGAACCGGACCGCGTTCGCCTCCGGCCGGAAGGTGTGGATCGAGTCGTCGGGATGCCGGTAGGCCTTCATCCCTTCGAAGATGGTCTGGGCGTAGTGGAACACCGAGGTCGCCGGAGACAGCTCCAGCGGCCCGAAGGCGGTGATCCTCGCGTCGTGCCAGCCGTTCTCCTGGGTCCAGGTGGCGATCGCCATGTGGTCGGAGAAGTACTGCCCGAATCCCGGGTTCGCCAGGATCGTGGCGCGCTGGTCGTCGCTGGCCGGATGGGTGTTTGGCTCAACGGTGAAGTGCAGATCGGCGCTCATGAGCGCACCGTACCTCTTGGCCGAGTGGTCATGCGAGTACTCAGCCGGCCGCGCGCTTGGCGATGGCGTCGCCGATCTCGGCGGTCGCTCGCGGGGCGCCGGTGCGCTCCTCGATGTCCGCCGTCACGGCCGCCTCGATGGCCGCGGCCGCCTCGGTCAGGCCCAGGTGGTCCAGCAGCAGCGCCGCCGACAGGATCGCCGCGGTCGGGTCCGCCTTCTGCTGGCCGGCGATGTCGGGGGCCGACCCGTGGACCGGCTCGAACATGCTCGGCGCGGTCCGGTCCGGGTTGATGTTGCCGCTCGCGGCCAGCCCGATTCCGCCCGAGATCGCGGCCGCCAGGTCCGTGAGGATGTCGCCGAACAGGTTGTCGGTGACGATCACGTCGAACCGGGCCGGGTCGGTGACCAGGAAGATCGTCGCGGCGTCTACGTGCAGGTAGTCCACCGTGATCTCGGGGAACTCCGCGGCGACCGCGTCGACGGTGCGCTTCCACAGGTGACCGGCGTGCACGAGCACGTTGTTCTTGTGGACCAGGGTGAGCTTCTTGCGCGGCCGCGCCTGGGCCCGGGCGAACGCGTCGCGCACGACCCGCTCCACGCCGTACGCGGTGTTGACCGACACCTCGGTGGCGATCTCGGCCGGCGTGCCGACCCGGAGCGCGCCGCCGTTGCCGACGTACGGGCCCTCGGTGCCCTCGCGGACGACGACGAAGTCGACCTCGCCCGGGGCCGCCAGCGGGGAACCGACGGAGGGGTAGATCTTCGACGGGCGCAGGTTCACGTAGTGGTCGAGGGCGAACCGCAGCTTCAGCAGCAGGCCGCGCTCGAGCACGCCGGACGGCACCGACGGGTCGCCGACCGCGCCGAGCAGGATCGCGTCGTGCTTGCGGATCTCCTCGAGCTCCGCGTCCGGCAGCGTCTCGCCGGTCGCGTGCCAGCGCTTGGCGCCGAGGTCGTACTCGGTCCGGGTGAAGGTCACACCGTGGACCGCGCTCACCGCGTCGAGCACCTTGAGTGCCTCGGCGGTCACCTCGGGCCCGATCCCGTCGCCCCCGACGACGGCCAGCGTGAAGGTCTTCTGCGTGCTCACTTCTTGGGTTCTCCCCCGTTGTCGCGGCGGTTGATGGCTTCCTGGACCGCGCGGACCTCGGCCCGGCGGTCGGCGTTGTTCGGTACCGGGCGGCGGCGCCGGGCCGCCTTGCGTTCGCGCCCGTCGACGGCCGGCCAGTTGGCCGGGTACATGTCGTACATGCTGGTCTCCCGTTGATCTCGCTGTGTGAGGAACGGCCGACAGCTGCGGGCGGGGGAACGCCTCGACTCCGCGCCGGGTGGGTCGGCCTCAGCGAACCCCGGCGCGGCAGCGAATGAGACGTACCGCGAACTGCATGATGGGCTCGAAGATACTCTGACGTCCGACTAATTCGCCACAATGCGGGCAGTCTGTCCCGAAATGTGAGATACCAGTGACACCACTGGACCGAAGCTGTGCAACTCTCACCCCGTGAGCGCTCCTCCAGAACTGCCGCCGCTGGTTTCGGCGGCCCTCAGCCTGTCCGGCCGGCGCGGATTCGTCAGCTCGACCCGCAACGAGACCGGCCGGCTGCTCGCCACTTTGGCGGCGTCCCGGACCGGCATGCTCGGCGAGATCGGCACCGGTTGCGGTGTGGGCTCGGCCTGGCTGCGCAGCGGCGCGGCCGAGGGTACCCAGATCCTGACCGCCGAGAGCGACCCGCAGCTGGCCAAGGCCGTCGCGGAGCTCTTCGGCGACGACCAGCGGATCGAGGTCATCGAGGCCGACTGGACCGCGCTGATCGAGCGCGGGCCGTTCTCGCTGCTGTTCGTGGACGCGCGGGAGGCGAAGCTGTCCGCGCGGGACGTTATTGCCGAGGCGGTCGAGCCCGGCGGTTTCGTGGTGCTCGACGACTTCACCCCGTCGGCGGTCTGGCCGCCGATGTACGAGGGGCGCGTCGACACGCTGCGCCAGGAATGGCTGCAGGACAAGCGCTTCACGACCGTCGAGGTCATGGTCGCGCCCGACGCTGCGGTACTGCTCGCCACCAAGCGCTGACCCCGACAGAAGCTGGCGCACAACGCTCTCACCCAGAGCGTGGGTCAGCGCGACGGGTGCCCGTGTGGTCGACGTGAAAAGCGAACCCGCTGGGGCTGGTCCATTCCAGGACGCCGTCGGGACTCCTCCGCACCTGCCAGCGGCCGTGCGTCTTCACCCGGTGGCCGAAGCGCCGCAGGGGAACGAGGTTGGTGGTACTGGTCTGACCCGGTGGGCCGTTCGGGTCATACGGTTCGACGTGATCGAGGTCGGTGCCAAGCCTGGTTTCCACAGTTCCGTACGGGAACTGCTCGACCGGATGGATGAGCGCGAGTTGTTCGCGCAACCTGCGGGGGATTTCGTAGGCGTCGACGCTGATCTTGTCGTTGAGGTCGATCACCGGCCGCACCGCGTACGGGCGATGACCGATCAACTCGGTGAGCTGGGAGGCGAGCAGCGGGCCCGCGCCCTCGACACGGACGACGCCTTCGCCGGCCGCCAGGGTGTGGTCGGTCAGGTGTACGTACAACTCGGTGCGACTCGACCGGCCACCCGCGATCCCGTCCAGCTGAGCCAGCTCGGCGTTGAACGCCCGGCGTGCGAACGCGTCGGTCGAAGCGGCCGCCCGGCCGTCGTCAGTGCCGGCATCCCACGGCTCGCGCTGCTCGGCCCCCGAAGGCAGATCCGGAACGGGCGGCACGTCGCTCAGCGATGACGCGGCGTCCGGCGGCACGGAGGCGATCTGCGCAGCCCCGCCAGCAGTCGGCGGCAGGACTGTGGCCCCGGCCTCCGCCGGTTCGGCCTGAGATTGGTTGGCCGCGCGGCCGGCAGCGAGGATCGCGAGGGCATGAGCCGGGTCGGCGAGGATCCCCACGGCGCGAGCTCGGCGGAGGCGCAGCGGGTCGGGGTCGCCCAGCGCCTTCAACGCCCGGGCCAGCGAGTGGATGGTGGCGTCGAAGCGCAACACGTCACCGGTCGCTGCCAGGATCCACACAGACTTGGTGCCGTGGTCATCGGCGCGGCCGACGTACACACCGCGCTCGCGCGCCTTCCGCTCGGCGGCCGCGCGAGCCGCCTCCCGGTCGGCCTGGAACTTGGCCGCCGTGACGATCTTCTGCAACCGGATCGGCGTCACCGTGTCCACCAGCCCAACGACCCGTTCGTCGACGATCGCGACAGCGTCCTCGGACAGCTCCAGGCACGCGGTGGCGATCTTGCAGGCCTTCCAGGGCGTCGCCTCCCCCGCCAGCACTGTCGCCCAGATCCGCGGCAAGCGATGGCGCAGTGCCAGCGCCTGACCGATGTACGCCGACGCCGCGCCGGCGGAGATCCCGAGCATCGCGCCGAACTCCACCGGCGCGAACTCCGCAATCGCGGGACATCCCGCACCACCGAACACGACGGCCCGCTCCCGGCCGTCCCGGCGATCCCCGAGCGGCAACCCGGCGGCGCCGTGGAGGTCGGCGAACCGCTGAGCATGCAGAAGAAGACGCGCCTCGACCCGATCCCGCTCGGCACGATGCTCCGCGGCCGAGGTCAGCACCTCGGTCGCGTCGAGCTCGGCGACATCCCCTTCGAACATGTCTTCGATTCTAGATCACGCAGCGTAGTCCCACGCAAATCCGTCATCCACAGACCCCTTGAAATGCAGGTGGGCCCGAGCCCATCCCCGGGTGGGGACGAACTCGGGCCCTGGCCGGCCGCCATGCGCCTGCGGGCGGCAGGCCGGTCTTGTGCTTCCAGTGTGGTGCTTGCTCAGGTCACCCGCTCATCTGCGAGTGTCCGGTGGTCCCGGACGACCTGCGGTGAGCAGGTAGCCCGGGACCGATCGACTCAGAGCTCCAGGTCGACCGCGCGCGCGGTGTCGGCCTGGACGGCCTTGGCGATGTCGTCGAGCACGGTCGTCGCGATCGTGGAGTCGACGGCCAGCGCGACCAGCGCCTTGCCACCCTTGCGGTCCCGGCTGACCTGCATGCCGGCGATGTTGACGTCGGCGTCGCCGAGGATCCGGCCGACCTGGCCGACGATGCCCGGACGGTCCTCGTAGCTCAGGAACGCCAGGTGCGCGCTCAGCTCGATCTCGACGTCGAAGCCGTCGATCTCGACCAGCCGCTCGGACTGCTTGACGCCGACCAGGGTGCCGGAGACCGAGACCTGCTCGCCGTCCGCGAGGGTGCCGCGCAGCGTGATCAGGTTGCGGTGCTCGGGGCTGTCGTGGTCGGTGACCAGGCGGACCTCGAGACCACGCTCGGCGGCGAGCAGCGGGGCGTTCACGTACGAGACGTTGTCCTCGACGACGTCGGCGAAGACCCCCTTCAGCGCGGCCAGCTCGAGCACCTTCACGTCGTACTGGGTGATCTCGCCGCGGACCTCGACGTCGAGCTGCTGCGCGACGCCGCCGGCCAGCGCGGTGAAGATGCGGCCGAGCTTCTCGGTCAGCGCGATGCCCGGCCGGACGTCCTCGGCGATGACGCCGCCCTGGACGTTGACCGCGTCCGGGACCAGCTCGCCCGACAGCGCGAGCCGGACGGACTTGGCGACCGCGATGCCGGCCTTCTCCTGCGCCTCGTCGGTGGAGGCGCCCAGGTGCGGGGTGGCGACGACGTTCTCGAACTCGAACAGCGGGGAGTCGGTGCACGGCTCGGTCGCGAACACGTCCAGGCCGGCGGCCGCGACGCGACCCTCCTTCAGCGCGGTGTAGAGCGCCTGCTCGTCGACGATGCCGCCGCGGGCCGCGTTGACGATGATGACCTCGGGCTTGACCTTGTGCAGCTGCTCGTCACCGATCAGGCCGATCGTCTCCGGCGTCTTCGGCAGGTGCACGGAGATGAAGTCGGACGCGGCCAGCAGCTCGTCCAGGGAGGCGAGCCGGACCCCCATCTGGGCGGCGCGGCCGGCCTGCACGTACGGGTCGTACGCGATCACGTTCATGCCGAAGGCGGCCAGCCGCTGCGCGACCAGGACGCCGATCCGGCCGAGGCCGACGATGCCGACGGTCTTCTCGAACAGCTCGACGCCGGTGTACTTGCTGCGCTTCCACTCGCCGTTCTTCAGCGACTGGTCGGCGGCCGGGACCCGGCGGGCCGCGGCGAGCAGCAGCGCGACGGCGAGCTCGGCGGCGCTGGTGATGTTCGAGGTCGGGGCGTTGACGACCATCACGCCGGCCTGGGTGGCGGCCTTGACGTCGACGTTGTCCAGGCCGACCCCCGCGCGGGCGACGACCTTCAGCTTCTTCGCCGCGGCCAGCGCCTCGGCGTCCACCTTGGTGGCGCTGCGGACCAGGATCGCGTCGACGTCGGCGATGGCGGGGATCAGTTCGGCGCGATCGGCGCCGTTGGTGTGCCGGATCTCGAAGTCCGGGCCGAGGGCCTCGACGGTGGCCGGGGAGAGCTCTTCGGCGATCAGGACGACGGGTCGGGTGGCGTCAGTCATGGGAAGACAACTCCTGCAGAAGCGGTAGGGGCTCGAAAGGTCAGAGCACCGCGCTGTGCCCGCTGGCTCCGATGCTACCAGTCGCCCGGTGGCACCTTCGGGCGCGTGTCAGTCCGTGTCAGTCCGTGTCACAGCCCGGGCTGCCGGTGAGGGTGGCGGTGCTGTCGATCCGCAGCCGCTGCTGCTCGCGGACCAGGTGGTACCGGATGTCCAGCCGGCTGCAGGTCTGGCCGCGGGCGCCGGCGCTGTTCGGCGAGAACAGCACCGTGAAACTCATCCGCGCGTCCGCCGCATCGCCACCGTCGCCCGCCGTGACCTCGGTGATCACGGCACCGAACGCGTACGACGTCCCGTGCTTCCTCGCGTCCACCTTCGCGTCACCGCGGTCCTTCAACCGCTCCGAATACGTGTCCTGCATCGCGTCGAAGTCGTGCCGGTTCAGCGTGTCCAGGTACTCCCCCAGCGTCGCCCGGACCTCGCCCGCCAACGGGGTGTTCGCCACCGCCAGATCCGGCTCGGCGGCGTGCTGTGGTCCGCGGGCGAACTGGCAGCCGCCCGTCGGTTCCGGCGTGATCGCCGCGTCCGGACCGGCGTACCCGCGCAGCTCGGTCAGGCCGATCACCTTGCCGGTGGCAACGGTCTCACCGGCGAGCAGGCCGATCACGTCGCCGTCGTGGTCGACCAGGGGCGCACCGAGGGCGCCGTCGTCGAGGATGTCGGTGAGCGCGCGCGGCCGGTTCGCGGTACCGGCCTGGCGGATCACCTGGTCGCCGTCCCCGTCGTACGCCACGAACGCGCGCTCGGCCGCATCCCGGGGCGGCCCTTCCGCGATCGTGGCCGTCGGGAACTCGAGCCGGCCACGGACCCGCAGTACGCCGATGCCGTCGCGGGTCACCCCGAGGACGTTGGCCTGCCGGACGCGGCCGTTGTCGGTGAGCAACGCGACCGAGACCGGGGTACGGATGGCCGAGGCGGCCGTGAGGACGAGTCCGCCGGGCAGGAGTACGCCGGACGCCTGGCCGGTGCCGTCGCACGTGGTGGCGAGGACGCGGACCACACTCGGTCCGGCCAGGCCGAGCACCTTCTCGGTGTCCAGGCCGAGGCTCTGCTCGCGGACCAGCCAGCCCGCACCGGCCCCCAGTACGAGCACGAACACGACCAACGGGACCAGGAACCGGAACCGCAGCTTCGGCGGTAAGGGCTCCGGTGAGACCGGGCGGCGTGGCTCGATCGTGGTCTGCGGCCCACTCGGGATCCGCCGAGGTGGCCTGGGCAGCTCGCGCCTGCCGTCCCCCATCAAGGCCTCCCCCGCACGCTCCGTGCCCTGATTCTGTCAGAAACGAGCAGTTGGCCCCCACCGTGTCGCACGGTGGGGGCCAACGTCACGCTGCCGGTGCTCAGCGAGCGGCGGTGCCTTCGGTGTAGTCGTCGTCGTGCGACTTCACCCACGCCATCAGGGCGCGCAGCTCGCGGCCGGTCGCCTCGATCGGGTGCGCCTCGCTCTTCTTGCGGAACTCGGCGAACTCCGGCGCGCCGGCGTCCTGGTCCGCGATGAAGCGGTTCGCGAAGGTGCCGTCGGTGATGTCGGACAGCACGTCCTTCATCCGGGCCTTCACCGAGTCGTCGATGATCCGCGGGCCGGACACGTAGTCGCCGTACTCGGCCGTGTCGGACACGGACCAGCGCTGCTTGGCGATGCCGCCCTCGTACATCAGGTCGACGATCAGCTTCAGCTCGTGCAGGCACTCGAAGTACGCGACCTCCGGCTGGTACCCGGCCTCGGTCAGCGTCTCGAAGCCGGCCTGGACCAGCGCCGACACGCCACCGCAGAGGACGGCCTGCTCACCGAACAGGTCGGTCTCGGTCTCCTCGGTGAAGGTGGTCTTGATGCCGCCGGCCCGCAGGCCACCGATGCCCTTGGCGTAGGACAGCGCGACGTCCCAGGCCTTGCCGGTCGCGTCCTGCTCGACCGCGACGAGCACCGGCACACCCCGGCCCTCGGAGTACTCCCGGCGGACCAGGTGACCCGGGCCCTTCGGCGCGACCATGAACACGTCGACACCCGCCGGCGGCTTGATGTAGCCGAACCGGATGTTGAAGCCGTGACCGAAGACGAGCGCGTCGCCGTCCACCAGGTTCGGCTCGATGGCCTCCTTGTAGAGCGCCCGCTGGGCCGGGTCCGGCGCCAGCACGACGATCACGTCGGCCTCCTCGCAGGCCTCCGCCGGGGTCAGCACCCGCAGCCCCTCGGCCTCGGCCTTGGCCCGGCTCTTCGAGCCCTCCGGCAGACCGACGCGCACGTCGACCCCGGAGTCGCGCAGGGACAGCGCGTGGGCGTGGCCCTGGCTGCCGTAGCCGAGCACGGCCACGTTGCGGCCCTGGATCACCGACAGGTCGGCGTTGTCGTCGTAGAACATTTCAGCTGCCACTGGTAGAACTCTCTCCTCGATATCGGCTGCTCAGGCCTGGGTAGACGCGGACTGGGCAGTACTGCTGGGTGCCGCGCGGTGACCCGGCGGCGGCGCCGGCACCGGGTGATGGGGACGCTCGGCGGGCTTCGCCTGCAGGACGGGACCGCCGGTCGCCACGTGCGGCGGCGGGACCGGGACCGGGCGCAGGGTGCGGTCGGAGATGGAGCGGCCGCCCCGGCCGATCGCGACCATGCCGGACTGGACCAGCTCGCGGACGCCGAACGGCTCCAGCACCCGCAGCATCGCCTCGAGCTTGTCCGGGTTGCCGGTCGCCTCGATCGTGATCGCGTCCGGAGCCACGTCCACCACCTTGGCACGGAACAGCTGGACGGTCTCCAGCACCTGCCCGCGGGTGAGGGTGTCGGCCTTCACCTTGACCAGCAGGAGTTCCCGTTGGACGGTCTGGGTCGGCTCCAGCTCGACGATCTTGATCACGTTCACCAGCTTGTTCAGCTGCTTGGTGATCTGCTCCAGCGGCTGCTCGTCGACGCTCACCGCGATCGTCATCCGGGACACCTCGGGGTGCTCGGTCGGGCCCACCGCGAGCGAGTCGATGTTGAACCCGCGCCGGGAGATCAGGGCGGCCACCCGGGCCAGCACACCGTGCTTGTTCTCGACCAGGATGCTCAACGTGTGCTTGGTCATCACAGCTCCTCGGAGTCCCACGTGGGGGCCATGTCGCGGGCGATCTGGATCTCGTCGTTGCTGACGCCGGCGGCAACCATCGGCCAGACCATCGCGTCGCGGTGCACGACGAAGTCGACCACGACCGGCGCGTCGGTGACGGCCATCGCCTTCTCGATCGTCGCGTCCACGGAGTCCTTGTCCGAGCAGCGCAGCCCGACACAGCCCATCGCCTCGGCCAGCTTGGCGAAGTCCGGGATCCGGGTCGAGTGCAGGTCGGTGTTGGAGTACCGCTTGTCGTAGAACAGCGTCTGCCACTGCCGGACCATGCCGAGCGACTGGTTGTTGATCACCGCGACCTTGATCGGGATGCCCTCCAGCGCACAGGTGACCAGCTCCTGGTTGGTCATCTGGAAGCAGCCGTCGCCGTCGATCGCCCACACCGTGTTCTCCGGCCGGGCCACCTTGGCGCCCATCGCGGCCGGCACCGAGTACCCCATCGTGCCGAGACCGCCGGAGTTCAGCCAGTGCCGCGGCTTCTCGAACGGCAGGAAGTGCGCGGACCACATCTGGTGCTGGCCGACGCCCGCGGTGTAGATCGCGTCCGGGCCGGCCAGCTGACCGATCCGCTGGATCACGTACTGCGGGGACAGCGTGCCGTCGGCCGGCTCCTCGTACCCGAGTGGGTACTTGGCCTTCACCGTGTCCAGCTGCTTGCGCCAGGCGTCGTACGACGGGGTGCTGCCGGCCGCGCCGATCTCGGTCCGCAGGGCGGCGATCAGGTCGGAGATGACCTCCTTGCAGTCGCCGACGATCGGCACGTCGGCGGCCCGGTTCTTGCCGATCTCGGCCGGGTCGATGTCGGCGTGGATCACCTTCGCCTCGGGCGCGAACGAGTCGAGATTGCCGGTCACCCGGTCGTCGAAGCGGGCGCCCAGCGTGATCAGCAGGTCGGACCGCTGCAGGGCGCCGACCGCGGAGACCGAGCCGTGCATCCCCGGCATACCGAAGTGCAGCTCGTGCGTGTCGGGCAGCGCGCCGCGAGCCATCAGGGTGGTGACGACCGGGATCCCGAGCAGCTCGGCGAGCTCCTTCAGTTCGGCCTCCGCCTGGGCCCGGATCACGCCGCCGCCGACGTACAGGACCGGCTTCTCGGCCGCGACGATCAGCCGGGCCGCCTCGCGCACCTGCTTGGGGTGCGGGCGGGTCACCGGGCGGTAACCGGGCAGCGACAGCTCGGTCGGCCACTGGAAGTCGACCTTGGCCTGCATCGCGTCCTTGGTCACGTCCACCAGGACCGGACCGGGCCGGCCGGTGTTGGCGATGTGGAACGCCTCGGCGATCGTGCTGGCGATCTCGTTCGGGTCGTTCACCAGGAAGTTGTGCTTGGTGATCGGCATCGTGATGCCGCGGATGTCGGCCTCCTGGAACGCGTCCGTGCCGATCGCCGCGCTGGCGACCTGACCGGTGATCGCGACCAGCGGCACCGAGTCCATGTAGGCGTCCGCGATCGGGGTGACCAGGTTGGTCGCGCCCGGGCCCGAGGTCGCCATGCAGACGCCGGTCTTGCCGGTGGCCGCGGCGTAGCCCTGGGCGGCGTGGCCGGCGCCCTGCTCGTGACGTACCAGGATGTGGCGGATCTGGGTCGAGTCGAGCATCGGGTCGTACGCCGGGAGGATCGCCCCGCCCGGGATGCCGAAGACGGTGTCCACTCCGGCATGTTCCAGTGCGCGGATCAGAGCCTGTGCCCCGGTCAGCTGCTCACTCATGAGTGCCTTCCCTGTTCGCTGTCACGCTTGCTGTCACGGTTGCTTTTCGCGACCGATCCGTCCTCGACCAGTGGCCTGTCGTCGCCGCGGTCCGGGGTGTGGAACCGTGCCCTGACAACAGAAAACCCCCTCCGCCGGGTGGGCTGAAGGGGGCGCGCTCGACTCGGGGTCGCGTCAGTCGGCGCGCCGCACAAGTACGAGGAGAATCGATCGCATGCAGTCACCATTGCCGACTCCCCTCGATCCGGTCAAGCGTGCCGCCCGACTGTCCCACTGAGTGAGACGGGCGTCTTACTTCTGATCAGTCTAGGCCGGGCCCCCGAAGCACGGCGCCGCCGGGGGCCTCCGGGTCACCAACCAGTACTGGCCGGTATCACGCAGTACTGCGGTGGGTTCGCGGTCAGATGCAGACCGCGCCTTCGGACGCCGAGCGGACCAGCCGGGTGTACTTGCCGAGCACGCCCTTGGTGATGTTCGGCGGCTTCGGGGACCAGCCCTGCCGGCGGCGCTCGAGCTCCTCGGGCTCCACGTGCAGTTCCAAGGTCCGGTTCTTCACGTCCAGGGTGATCCGGTCACCGTCCTGGACGAACGCGATCGGCCCGCCGTCGACGGCCTCCGGGGCGACGTGGCCGACACACAGGCCCGTCGTACCGCCGGAGAAGCGCCCGTCGGTGAGCAGCAGCACGTCCTTGCCGAGACCGGCGCCCTTGATCGCCCCGGTGACGGCGAGCATCTCGCGCATCCCGGGACCGCCCTTCGGCCCCTCGTACCGGATCACCACCACGTCGCCGGCCTTCATCGACCCGTCCTCGACCGCGTCCATCGCGCCGCGCTCGCCGTCGAACACGCGGGCCGTGCCCTCGAACACGTCCGAGTCGAAGCCCGCGCTCTTGACCACGGCGCCCTCCGGAGCCAGCGAGCCGTGCAGGATCGTCAGGCCGCCGGTGTGGTGGATCGGCCGGTCCAGCTCGCGGAGGATCACGCCGTCGAGGTCCGGTGGCGCGATGTCGGCGAGGTTCTCGGCCATCGTCTTGCCGGTGACGGTCAGGCAGTCGCCGTTCAGCAGGCCCGCGTCGAGCAGGGCGCGCAGGACCACGGGGATCCCGCCGACCCGGTCGACGTCGGTCATCACGTACCGGCCGAACGGCTTCAGGTCGCCGAGGTGCGGAACCTTGTCGCCGATCCGGTTGAAGTCGGACAGCCGCAGATCGACGTCGGCCTCGCGGGCGATCGCGAGCAGGTGCAGCACCGCGTTCGTCGAACCGCCGAGCGCCATCACGACGGCGATCGCGTTCTCGAAGGCGCCCTTGGTGAGGATCTGCCGCGCCGTGATCCCCTGCCGGAGCAGGCCGACGACCGCCTCGCCCGACCTGCGCGCGTACCCGTCGCGGCGCCGGTCGACCGCGGGCGGCGCCGCCGAACCGGGCAGCGACATCCCGAGCGCCTCGGCGGCTGCGGCCATCGTGTTCGCCGTGTACATCCCGCCGCACGCGCCCTCACCGGGACAGATCGCCCGCTCGACGGCGTCGACCTCCTCCCGGGTGATCAGGCCGCGGACACACGCTCCCACCGCCTCGAACGCGTCGATGACGGTGACGTCCTTGTCGCCCAACCGGCCAGGCATGATCGACCCGGCGTACAGGAACACGCTCGCCAGATCGAGACGCGCGGCCGCCATCAGCATGCCGGGCAACGACTTGTCACAACCGGCCAGCAGGACGGAACCGTCGAGCCGCTCGGCCTCCATCACCGTCTCGACCGAGTCGGCGATGATCTCCCGGCTCACCAGCGAGTAGTGCATGCCGACGTGGCCCATCGAGATGCCGTCCGACACGCTGATCGTGCCGAACTCGAGCGGGTACCCACTGGCCGCGTGCACGCCGTCCTTGACCGCCTTCGCGAGCCGGTCGAGGGACAGGTTGCACGGGGTGATCTCGTTCCAGCTGGACGCGACGCCGATCTGCGGTTTGGCCCAGTCCTCGTCGCCCATCCCGACCGCCCGGAGCATGCCCCGGGAAGCGGTGGCCTCGAGCCCGTCGGTGACCGTCCGGCTCCGCGGTTTGATGTCGGGTTCGCTCTGCGCAGACATGGGACTCACTCTAGGACCCCACCTTCCGCAGTCAACGAACTACCCAGGGTTGCGTTCTTGGTGAACTCGACCTCCCCGACCACGGACGCGCCGACGTGGTAGTTGCCACCAGCAACGGCTGGGTCTCCGCCGAGTAGCCGACTCAGCCGCCTGCCACGCTGGGGAGGATCAGCAGTTCGGCGCCGTCGGGGAGTGGGGTGTGGAGGCCTTTCAGATCGCGGATGTTGTCGCCTGCGAGGAAGACGTTGACGTGGCGGCGGAGTTCGCCTTGGTCGTCGGTGAGGCGTCGGCGGAGGGCCGGGTGGTCCTGCTCGAGCTGGGCGAAGACCGCTCCCACCGTCGCGTCGCCGTCCAGGTCCAGTCGCACGCACTCGGCGCCGCCGGCGAACGGTCGCAGGACGGTCGGGATCTTGACGGCGACGGTCATGGCAGCACGGCCGCGCGAACGGTGAGGACGTCCGGCAGGTGCCGTGCGACCTCGGTCCAGGTGTCGCCGGCGTCGGGGCTCGCGTAGACACAGCCGTCCCGCGTCCCGAGGTACACGCCGGCCGGGGTGCCCTGGTCGACACAGAGCGCGTCGCGCAGCACCGGGGCGTACGACGGGACGTCCGGCAGGCCCTTGGTCAGCGGCTCCCAGGTCGCTCCGGCGTCGCGGGACCGGAACACGCGGCAGCTCGCGTCGGTGGGGATGCGGTTCCCGTCGGCGATCAGCGGGAAGACGTACACGGTGTCTGGCTCGTGCGGGTGGACCGCGATCGGGAAGCCGAAGTCCGACGGCAACCCGTCCGCGATCGACTTCCAGATGGCGCCACCGTCGTCCGAGCGGTACACGCCGTGGTGGTTCTGCGCGAACAGCCGGTCCGGGGCGTCCGGGTGGCCGGCGAGCTTGTGCACGCACTGGCCGAAGTCCGGGTCGGGGTCGGGCATGAAGTACGCCTTGATGCCGTGGTTCGCCGGCGACCAGGACGCGCCGCCGTCGGTGGTCTGGTACACGCCGCCGGTCGACATCGCCACGCTCATCCGGTCCGGGTCGGTCGGATGCGGCAGCACGGTGTGGATCGCCTGGCCGCCGAACCCGGCGCCCCAGTCCTGCCGATGCGGGTGGTCCCACAGCGCGCGGACCAGGTCGAACGTCACGCCGCCGTCGGTCGACTTCCACAGCGAGGACGGCTGCGCCCCCGCGTACACGACACCTGGCTGGTCCGGTGGCCCCGGCTGGATCTGCCAGACCCGCTCGACCGAGGCGTCCGCGTCCGCGGGGAAGCCGATGGAACCCTGCGGCGGCTCGTCCCAGGTCTTGCCGAGGTCGTCGGAGTGGAAGACGGCCGGACCCCAGTGCTCGCTGGTCCCACCGGCGAACAGGCGCGGCTGCTCACCCCGGGTGTCGATCCCGACCGAGTAGACGCCCTGCATCTCGAACTGCGGGCCCTCCACAGTCCAGAGCCGGCGAGCTTCGTCGCTGCGGCCGATCCAGAGCCCCTTCTTGGTGCCGATCAGCAGTACGGTCTCGGACATCGTCGTCCACTCCCCTAGGTCGTCGTCCAGGTTGTCAGGGGTACGTCGGAGCACCCGTACCCTGATTCGACAAACCTGCCACGACCCGCCGACATTTTCAGCCGGCGACGACCTACCGTTGCGGGCCGGCCACCACGTTGATCAGCGGCTCACCCTTCGCGTACCGCTCCAGCTGGGCCTTCACCAGCCGGGCGACCCGTGGCGCGAACGCGGTCGAGGCGCCGCCGCGATGCGGGTTGATCAGCACGTTCGGCGCGGACCATAACGGGTGCCCGGCCGGCAACGGTTCGGGGTGGGTCACGTCCAGCGCGGCCCGGAGCCGGCCGGTCGTCAGCTCCGCCAGCAGCGCGTCCGTGTCGACGATGACACCGCGAGCGACGTTGACCAGCAGCGCCCCGTCCTTCAGCCGGCCGAGGAACTCGGCATCCACCAGCCCCCGGGTCTGCGGAGTCGCCGGAGTCAGCAGGACGACCACGTCGGCGCGCGGGAGCAACGCGGGCAGGTCGGTGATCGGCGAGACCCCCTCGCGGGCCCGCCGGGCGACGCGGATGACCTCGCACTCGAACCCGGCCAGCCGCCGCTCCAGCGCCTCACCGATCGAGCCGTACCCGAGGATCAGGACCGTCCGGTCCGCGAGCGAGTCGTCCAGCCCGGGCTCGGCCGGCCACAGCCCCTGCTCCTGGTTTTGCACGGCGCGCGGCAGGCGGCGGTACATCGCCAGCGTCAGCGCCACGGCCAACTCGGCGGTCGACGCGTCGTGGACGCCGCGGGCGTTGCACAGCGTCACGCCCTCGGGCAGGTGCTTCTCGAAGTTCTCGTACCCCGCGGTCTGGGTCTGCACCACCTTGAGCGACGGCATCTCCGCGACGATCTCGACGACCTCCGACTTGCCCATGTAGTCGGGGACGTAGAACTCGACCTGGTCCAGCGACGCCGGCCGGTCACCGCCCGCGTAGTACTCCGTGTCGAGTCCCACCGGAACCCCGCCGAGGAAGCTGTCCGGGTCCTCCCACGGCAGCCACGTCTTCACCGCATCAGCCATGCTCCGAACCTACCCCGCCGACCCGGACCCGTTGCCACACAGCCCGAGGACCGGACCGGCCTGGCGATGGGTGACTGGTAATCACGTGCCGCGTCCGGAGCGTCGTCGTACTCTGAATGGGTGCCTTCGACATCGGGTCTGGCGTCGAGTGTGGAACACGAGCAGGCGGTCGGGATGCTCCGAGCGTCCTACCAGCGCATTCCCCCGGGCGATCCGGTCCGGCTGGCGAAGCGCAGCTCCAACCTCTTCCGGCCCCGGACCGCGGTGGACTCTCCCGGCCTCGACGTCTCCGGCCTGACCGGCGTCGTTGCCGTCGACCCCGTCGCCCGGACCGCCGACGTGCAAGGCATGTGTACGTACGAGGACCTGGTCGACGCGACGCTCCCGCACGGCCTGGTACCGATGGTGGTGCCCCAGCTCCGCACGATCACGCTCGGCGGCGCCGTGACCGGTCTGGGGATCGAGTCGTCGTCGTACCGGGCCGGGTTGCCGCACGAGTCGGTGCTCGAGCTGGACATCCTGACCGGCGCCGGCGAGGTGATCACGGCCCGGCCGACCGGCGAGCACGCGGACCTGTTCCGGACCTTCCCGAACTCGTACGGCTCCCTCGGGTACGCGACCCGGCTGCGGATCGAGCTGGACCGGATCTCGCCGTACGTCGCGCTCCGGCACGTCCGGACCGGGCTGGACGAGCTGGCGCCCACGATCGAGGAGATCATTGCCGCAGGCACCTATGACGGTGCGCCGGTGCACTTCCTCGACGGGGTCGCGTTCAGCCCGTCCGAGGCGTACCTGACCCTGGGCCGGAATAGCGACACCGCGATCCGTCCGAGCGACTACACCGGGCAGCAGATCTTCTACCGGTCGATCCAGCAGCGCCCGACCGATTCCCTCACCGCGTACGACTACCTGTGGCGCTGGGACACGGACTGGTTCTGGTGCTCCCGGGCGTTCGGCGCGCAGGTCCCCTGGGTCCGCCGGGTCTGGCCGCGGCGGTGGCGGCGCAGTGACGTGTACTACAAGATCGTCGCCTTCGAGAACCGTCATCAGGTTGCCGCCGGCATCAATCGTCGTCGCGGCCGGCCGGACCGGGAACGCGTCGTCCAGGACGTGGAGATCCCGGCGGATCAGCTGGCCGGGTTCCTGCGCTGGTTCGACGCCGAGGTGGGGATGCGGCCGGTCTGGCTGTGCCCGTTGCGGCTGCGCTCGGACCAGGCGTGGCCGCTGTACCCGCTGGCTCCCGCGACGACCTATGTGAACGTGGGCTTCTGGGGCACGGTACCGATCGTGCCCGGCGCCTCCGACGGTGACGTGAACCGGCGGATCGAGGCAGCTGTCGCCGACTTCGGCGGCCACAAGTCCCTGTACTCCGACGCCTACTACGACCGGGACACGTTCGACCAGCTGTACAACGTCCCGGCCCTCACCGAGGTGAAGCACAAGTACGACCCCGACGCCCGGCTCACCGGGCTCTACGAGAAGGCGGTGACGCGCCGATGACTGCTACAGCGACGCAGGTCTCGATCGCAGGCGCACTCACACGGGTGGCGCCTGACGGACTCCCTTTCCGGTTCACGGCGTACGACGGCAGCGCGACCGGGCCGGCGGACTCCCCGATCCACATGCACCTCGCCACCGAGCGAGGTCTTTCGTACATCTTGACCGCGCCGGGCGACCTGGGGATGGTCCGGGCGTACGTGATGGGCGACCTGGAGATCGAGGGCATCCACCCCGGTAACCCGTACGACCTGATGAAGATGATCCTCAACCAGGTCCACTTCGAGCGCCCGACTCCCGCGGAGGCACTGCGCATCGTCCGCGGCCTCGGCTGGTCGCACCTCAAGCCACCGCCGCCCCCGCCGCAGGAGCACCTGCCGAAGTGGCGCCGGACGTTCGAGGGACTGCGGCACTCACGGACCCGGGACAGGGCCGCTATCCATCACCACTACGACGTGTCGAACGCCTTCTACGAGTACATCCTCGGCCCGTCGATGACGTACACGTGTGCCGTCTTCCCGACCGCCTCGGCTTCACTGGAAGAGGCGCAGTACGAGAAATACGACCTGGTCGCGCGCAAGCTGGACCTCAAACCCGGCATGCGGCTGCTCGACGTCGGCTGCGGCTGGGGCGGCATGGTCCGGCACGCGGCCCGCGAGTACGGGGTGAAGGCGCTCGGCGTGACCCTCTCGTCGGCACAGGCGGAGTGGGCCGCCGACGCGATCAAGCGCGAGGGCCTCGACGAGGTGGCCGAAGTCCGCTTCAGCGATTATCGCGACGTCACCGAGTCCGACTTCGACGCGATCAGCTCCATCGGCCTGACCGAGCACATCGGTGTCCGCAACTACCCGGCGTACTTCGGCTTCCTGCTGGACCACCTGAAACCGGGCGGCCGCCTGCTGAACCACATGATCACCAGGCCCGACAACCGCCACCGCCCCACCGGCGCCTTCATCGACCGCTACATCTTCCCCGACGGCGAACTCATCGGCTCCGGCCGGATCATCGCCGAGGCCCAGGACGCCGGCTTCGAGGTGAGGCACGAGGAGAACCTCCGCGAGCACTACGCCCTGACTCTGGCCGGCTGGTCCAGAAACCTCCAGGCCAACTGGGACGCGGCCGTCGCCGAAGTCGGCTTCGCCACCGCCAAGATCTGGGGCCTCTACCTAGCCGCCTGCCAAGTAGGTTTCGAAAGAAACAACACCCAACTCCACCAGATCCTCGCCGTAAAACTGGACGACGACCACAACGCCCATTTTCCTTTGCGCCCCACGTGGGGCAGCTGAAGAAAATCAGCCCGCCAGGCTTAATTCCGAGGCGGCTACCGCACCTCAGCGCCGACGGACGTCCTTCCGCTGGCATCGTCGCAACGACCCGCTTACGGCGGGCCTACTCGGTCCAGCCTTGGACATTCGATGTCGACTCAAGAGGAAACATTGCCTTCAAGCTCGATTCTTCGCCGACCTTCTTCTCGTATGTCCCGGAGGCCAGATAGAGAAGTTCTTCCGCGGCCTGGGCGTACGGCCGGACGAACCGGGAGAACTCTGACGCGGCCAGCAGAACGGCGTCGTAGGCGTCCTGGCCGGACAGAATGCAGGCACAACGCGCGTACAGGAAGTGATCGCTGGTTTGAGGCAGTTCCAGTCCACCCGCCAATGACACCGGGATCTCAGCGAGTTCCCGCCTGTCGATCGTATGAGGAGCCTCGCGGAGCTTCCCCTCGAACTGGACCAGACCGTCCGGATCCAGCTCGCGAAGTTGCCCGGAGACCTGCTCAAGGGCCGACTGCACCTCACTGGCCGACCGCACGGAGTTCGATCCGACGATGCGCCAGAAAGCGGTCATCTCTCCACAGCTCCACCTGCTGAGGTCCTGTCTCGGCGAGGGCCGAGTCTCCGGGCTTCTCCGTCAGGCACGCTCGGGAGACTACGCAATGCCGCCCTTGGGGGAACCTTCGGTTGGTTTTCGGTGGGGGTCGTTACCTTGGGGGGAGGTTCCAGCTGGCGAGGGAGATGGCGTGAGGGTTGGCGCTCGTACTGCGGGTGTTGTGGTGGTTGTGGGGTCTTTGGTGGCCGGTTGCTCTGGTTCCGGGGACGGGGACTCGGGGGCCGCGCCTTCGATGACGCCGCCGGTGAGCAGTGCTACCCCGTCGGGTACGCCGTCCTCGCCTCCCGCTTCCAGTCAGGCGCCGCAAGGTCCGGTGAAGCTCGCCGTGGCCGGGACCGTGGCTACTGGGATCGAGGTGCCGTGGGGGCTCGCGTTCCTCCCTGACCGGTCCGCGTTGGTGACTGAGCGGGACTCGGGGAAGGTCAAGCGGATCGCCAACAACCAGGTGACCGAGGTCGGCACGGTGGACGGGGTGGATCCGTCCAGCGAAGGCGGGCTCCTGGGTATCGCCGTGGACCCGCAGTACCCGGGTCGCCCCTACGTCTACGTGTACTACTCGACGGGTGACGACAACCGGATCGCGCGGATGACGTACCAGGGGAATCGGCTCAGTGATCAGCAGGTGATTCTCGACGGGATCCCGGTCGCGGCTGTGCACAACGGGGGCCGGCTTCGGTTCGGGCCGGACGGGTACTTGTACGTCGGTACCGGGGACGGCCGTGAGGAGCCGAACTCGCAGAACGACGACTCGCTCGGCGGGAAGATCCTGCGCATCACCACCGACGGCAAAGCGGCACCCGGAAACCCCGGCAACAAGCTGTGGTTCTCCAAGGGGCACCGCAACGTCCAGGGTCTCGCGTTCGGAGGGAGCCAGTTGTACGCGGCCGAGTTCGGGCAGGACACCTGGGACGAGCTGAACGCGATCACCAGCGGGGCGAACTACGGGTGGCCGGCGGCCGAAGGGGTGAGCAACCTCGACGGGATGGTCGATCCGATCGCGCAGTGGAAGACCGACGACGCGTCGCCGTCCGGGATCGCGTTTGCCCAGGGCCACATCTTCATGGCCGGGCTCCGGGGTGCGCGGTTGTGGGCGATCCCGGTCGAGAACGGGAAGCGCACCGGGGAGCCGCAGGCATTCTTCACCGGCGAGTTCGGGCGGCTGCGGACCGTGGAGACGGCGCCGGACGGGTCCCTGTGGCTGACCACCTCGAACACCGACGGCCGCGGGGACGTCCGCGCCGGCGACGACCGCATCCTCCGCATCACCATCAGCCGCTGAGGCCGCGAAGGCCAATGATGCCGCTGGCACGCGACGGCGCGCGAAGTTGTTCACCCAGGTGACGTACGCCGCCTCCCGCACCGATCGCTGACGTTTCACCCTTCCGTGCTCTGGTACTAGTGGAAGGAACTCGTCGGCGATTCCAGGGAGGGGAACGTCTTGCGGCCCAGCAGGCCCAGTAGGGAGCCCATCGTCCACACCACCGTGCTCGTGTCCGCCAGCAGCTTCGGCGAAGCGCAGCAGACGGTCGAGGAGTTGCACGCGGCCGGGATCGGCCGAAGCAGCCTCGACATCGTCGGCGCCGATCTCCGGCTGGCCGACAGACCGAGCCGTGGGACCGTCTGGCGCTCCACCCGAACAGCCGCGGCGTACGGCGCCGCGGTCGGCCTGCTGCTCGGCGTGTTCATCACCCTGGTCGCCGAGACCAGCCTGACCGGGTTGTACGTGGTGGCCTGGGGCCTCGTGTACGGCGTGCTGCTCGGCACCCTCTTCGGGTTCTTCCACGGGCTGATCCGCCATCGCCCGGACCTGGAGAACCAGGAGGTCGTCGCGACCCGCTACGAGGTCCGCTGCGTCGAGGCGGAGGCGTCCGTAGCGAAGGCGGTCTTGCTCACTTCACGGCACGAGCCCACGGACGACAGCCTCACCGACGCCGCATAAACGAACGCCGGGCCCGAGGAGTACTCCCCGGGCCCGGCGACACGCGGTACGAACTCAGATCCCGAGCTTGGCGTTCAGCAGCTCGCGGACCTTGGCGGCGTCGGCCTGGCCACGCATGTCCTTCATCACCGCGCCGATCAGCGCGCCGGCCGCGGCGGGCTTGCCGGAGTTGACCTTCTCGACCACGTCCGGGTTCGCCGCGATGGCACGGTCGATCGCCTCGATCAGCGCCGAGTCGTCCGACACCAGCGCGAGCCCGCGGGCCTCGATGATCTCGGCCGGCGTGCCCTCGCCCTTGAGCAGGCCGTCGAAGACCTGCCGCGCGAGCTTGTCGTTCAGCGCGCCCTCGTCGACCAGCTTCTGCACCTCGGCGACCTCGGCCGGGCCGACCCCGAGCGCGTCGAGCTCGGTCCCGGTCTCGTTCGCCGAGCGGGCCAGCTCACCGAGCCACCACTTCTTCGCCGCCGCCGGGGTGACCCCCAGCTCGACGGTGGCGACGATCGGCTCGAGCGCGTTGCCGTTGACGACGTCGCGCATCTCCAGGTCGGTGAAGCCCCACTCCGCCTGCAGCCGGGCCCGCCGGGTGGACGGGGCCTCCGGCAACGTGCCACGGATCTCCTCGACCCACTCGCGCGACGGCGCGACCGGGACCAGGTCGGGCTCCGGGAAGTACCGGTAGTCCTCGGCGTCGGACTTCTCCCGGCCCGAGGTGGTGATGCCGGTGTCCTCGTGCCAGTGCCGGGTCTCCTGGACGACCTTGCCGCCCGAGTTCAGCACCGCGGCCTGCCGGGTGATCTCGTACGTCACCGCGCGCTCGACCGAGCGGAACGAGTTCACGTTCTTGGTCTCGGTCCGGGTGCCGAAGGTGCTGGACCCGCTCGGCTTGAGTGACACGTTCGCGTCGCAGCGCAGCGAGCCCTGGTCCATCCGCACGTCGGACACGCCGAGGGCGAGCAGCAGGTCGCGCAGCATGCTCACGTACGCCCGGGCGACGGCCGCGGCCTTCTCCCCCGGGACCTCGATCGTCTTGGTGACGATCTCGATCAGCGGGATCCCGGCCCGGTTGTAGTCGACCAGCGAGTGCGAGGCACCGTGGATCCGCCCGGTCGCGCCGCCCACGTGGGTCGACTTGCCGGTGTCCTCCTCCATGTGCGCGCGCTCGATCTCGATCCGGTACGTCTCGCCGTCGACGACGACCTCGGTCCAGCCGTTGAACGCGATCGGCTCGTCGTACTGGGAGGTCTGGAAGTTCTTCGGCATGTCCGGGTAGAAGTAGTTCTTCCGGGCGAACCGGCACCACTCGGCGATCTCGCAGTTCAGCGCGAGACCGATCTTGATCGCGGACTCCACGGCGCGCGCGTTCACCACCGGCAGCGCGCCCGGCAGCCCGAGACAGACCGGGCAGGTCTGCGTGTTCGGCTCGGCGCCGAACGTCGTCGGGCAGCCGCAGAACATCTTCGACACGGTGTTCAGCTCGACGTGGACCTCGAGGCCCATCACCGGGTCGTACTGCGCGAGCGCGTCGTCGATCTCGACCACGTCCACGGTCATCGGGTCACCTCCAGCTCCGGAGCCTTCGTCATCAGCACGCCACCCCATTGGTCGGCCAGCGCGGCCTCCAGCGCTCCGCCGACCTGGTAGCACAGGTCGTCGCGCAGCACCGGCGCCATCACGTGGAAGCCGACCGGCAGGCCGTCCTCGTCGGCCAGGCCGCACGGGAACGACGCGGCCGCGTTGCCGGCCAGGTTGGACGGGATCGTGCAGAGGTCGTTCTTGTACATCGCGATCGGGTCGTTCACCCGGTCGCCGATCGCGAACGCCGTGGTCGGGGTGGCCGGCGAGACCAGCACGTCGACCTGCTCGTACGCCTTCTCGAAGTCCCGCGCGATCAGCGTGCGGACCTTCTGCGCCTGACCGTAGTAGGCGTCGTAGTACCCGCTGGACAGCGCGTGCGTGCCGAGCATGATGCGCCGCTTGACCTCGGCACCGAAGCCGGCCTCCCGGGTCAGGCTCATCACCGTCTCGGCGCTGTTCGTACCGTCGTCGCCGACCCGCAGGCCGTACCGCATCGCGTCGAACTTGGCCAGGTTGGACGAGGCCTCGCTCGGCAGGATCAGGTAGTACGCGGGCAGCGCGTACTGGAAGTGCGGGCAGGACACCTCGACCACTTCGGCACCGAGCTTGGTGAGCAGCTCGACGGCCTCGTGGAACCGGGCCTCGACGCCCGGCTGGTACCCCTCGCCGCCGAGCTCCTTGACGACGCCGACCCGCAGGCCGGCGACGTCGGCCCGGCGGGCCGCCTCGACGACCGGCGGGACCGGCTGCTCGATCGAGGTGGAGTCCATCACGTCGTGGCCGGCGATCACCTCGTGCAGCAGGGCCGCGTCCAGGGTGGTGCGGGCACACGGACCCGGGGTGTCCAGGCTCGACGCCAGCGCGATCAGCCCGTACCGCGAGGTGCCGCCGTAGGTGGGCTTGACGCCGACCGTGCCGGTGAACGCACCGGGCTGCCGGATCGAGCCGCCGGTGTCGGTACCGATCGCGAGCGGTGCCTCGTACGCGGCGATGGCGGCCGAGGAGCCACCCCCGGAACCACCGGGGATCCTGGTCAGGTCCCACGGGTTGTGGGTGGTGCCGTAGGCCGAGTTCTCGGTGGAGGAGCCCATCGCGAACTCGTCCATGTTGGTCTTACCGAGGATCACGACGCCGGCCGCCTTCAGCCGCTGCACGACGGTGGAGTCGTACGGCGGCTTCCAGCCCTCGAGCATCTTCGAGCCGGCCGTGGTCGGCACGCCCTCCTGGGTCAGCACGTCCTTCAGCGCCAGCGGGACACCGGCCAGTGGGCCGAGGTGCTCACCAGCCGCGCGCTGGGCGTCCACGGCGGCGGCCTGCGCGAGCGCGCCCTCGGAATCGACGTGCAGGAACGCGTGCACCGCACCGTCGACGGCCTCGATCCGGTCCAGGTGGGCCTGGGTGATCTCCACCGCGCTGGCCTGCCCGGACGACATCAGCTCGGCCAGCTCGACCGCGGTCTTGCGGATCAGGTCGTTCATCAGTCCTCCTCCAGGATCCGCGGCACCCGGAAGCGCTGCTCCTCCGCGGCCGGCGCGCCGGACAGCGCCTGCTCCGGCGTCAGGCACGGCACGTTCACGTCCGCGCGCATCACGTTGGTGAGCGGCAGGGCGTGGGAGGTCGGCGGGATGTCGTCGGCGGCCACCTCGCTGACCTGGCCGACCAGGGCGATGATCTGGTCGAGCTGGGGTGCGAGGTGGTCGAGCTCGTCGTCGGTGAGCTCGATCCGCGCCAGTCGCGCCAGATGCGCGACCTCTTCGCGGGTAATGGATGGCATGAACGTGATCCCAAAGGTGCTCGAGGAAAACACCGAGAGGTTCCCGGTGTCACCCGAGCAATCCTAGAGGGCGCGGGTCGCGGGTCCGCACCGAGTTCCCCGGTGAATGGTTCACCAGCTGAACGGGCCCGGCGTGTCACTTTGTTCCGCTCTGTAACATTGGCCGCGACAGGGTGTGATGTGCGTGGTACAGGGCTGGGAGATGATCGTTCGGTGTTCCTGCTGCGATTGATTCTCCCGGACCGTCCCGGGTCGCTCGGCACGGTGGCCACCGCCCTCGGTGCGGTGAACGCCGACATCCACGCGATCGAGATCGTCGAGCACCGGCGTGAGAACGGCACCGCCGTCGACGACGTCGTGGTCGACCTGCCACCCGGCGTCTTGCCCGACCGGCTCGTCTCGGCCTGCAACAGTGTCGAGGATGTCGAGGTGATCTGGTTCTCCCGGTACGGCGCCGGCGGTGGCCTGCACATGGACCTCGAGGCCGTGGAGCAGATGACATCCGCGCCGCGTGAGGCGATCGACATCCTGGTCGAGCAGGCGCCCGCCGTCCTGCACGCCGACTGGGCCGCGCTGCTGGACGGTACCGGCGGCGAGGTGAAGGTGGCGCTGGAGACCAGCGCGACACCGGAGTTCGACGGCCTCGCCGATCCGTGGCTGCCGTTGGCGAAGGCGACCACCCTCGCCCCGCCCGCCAACCACAAGGGCCTGTCCGAGTCGGTCCTGGTCGCGTCGCCGCTGGAGTCCGACCAGCGCGTCCTGGTGATCGGCCGTCGTGGCGGGCCCGAGTTCCTCGGCTCCGAGGTGGCCCGGCTGAGCTACCTGGCCAGCCTCGCGGTCACCATCCACACCACCGCCTGAACCCCCGACGAAAAGAAGGCCTCCTGTCGGCGACAGGAGGCCTTTTCCGTGGCTGTGATCAGGTGAACTTGAAGTAGGCGAGGGTCCAGAGCCCGGCGATGACCAGCAGCACGAACGTGCCGACCAGCGCCACGATCAGGATCGCCTGGCTGTTACCGCCCCGCTCGGGCAGATCGAACTGGGTCGGTCCCCAGGGTCCGCCACCGTCGACCCGGTGCAGCGCCTCGGGCGGCGGCTTCGCCACCTCGCGGGACTCCCGCTTCTCCCGCTCGAACTTCATCCTGCCTCCCGGTCAGCGGAACGCCCGCCGGCCGGGTCCCGGTGGTGGTACCGCTGCACCACCACCGGGCCGGGCCGATCAGACGTAGAACGACTCGTAGCCGATCTCGGCTTCCATCGACAGGTAATCGCTCGAACTGTTCCGAGCGGTCACCTCGACGCGCCAGCCGGCCACGTACCCAGCGTACGACTTGCCGTCCTTGCGGGCGTCGAACCAGGCCTTCAGCGCCGCCTGGTCCGGGCTCTTCACCGCGCCGAACGCGTCGCCCAGCACCGCCGGGTACGCCGGCTTCGCCTCGCTCGCGTTCCCGGAGACCCGGGCGCTGAGGATCCGGATGCCACCGCTGGAACCGATCCCGGAGATCGACTGCGAGCCGTACTCACCGATCTTCTTGCGGCACAGCACCTGGCAGTCGTACTTCTTCGCCCGGAGCGCGGCCTGCAACTGCGCCGCGGTGGTCTGGAACTCCTTGCGCGGCAGCTCGAACGAATCGGAGCCGGACTTGCCGCCGGCCAGCTGCAGCCGCTCGCCGTCGTTGCGCAGCTCGAACTCGCCCCAGGTGCTGCCGATCTTCTGTTCCTTCTGGCCGCTCTTGACCGCCTGCTGCACCTTGGCGACCTCGGACCCGCCGAAGGCGTCGTTGCCGACCGCCTGCAGCGCGGCGTCGAAGGTGACCGCGGCGTTGTTGACGTTCTCGGAGTCGTCGGACTTCAGGATCACGCCGATGATGGTGCCGTCGGACTGGAACTGGAAGACCGCCTCGGCCTGGGTCGGGCCGTCGTACTTGAAGCACCCGCGGTGCGCACCCTGCGCGCCGTTGAACAGGTCGCTGCACTGGTACCCGCTGCCCTGCAGCTTCTCGGTCGCGGTCTTCGCCTGACCGGTCGCGTTGCCGAGCTCACCGGGCGGCGCGCTGGTCGGGTCCTCCCCCGGGGACTCCGGCGCGTCCGTCGGCTGCGTGTTCGTGGTCTCCGGACCGGCCTCCGGCTCGTCGTCACCGCCGAGTGCGCGGATGCCGAGGAAGACGAGCAGACCGATCAGCACCACACCGATGACACCGCCACCGATGAACAGCGGCATCTTGTCCTTGCCGAAGCCGCCACCGCCGCCGGGACCGTTCGGCCCGTTGGTCTTCCACGGCTGCTGCTGTTGCTGGTGCTGCCAGCCCTGCTGCTGACGGTCCTGCTGGCCCCACGACTGCTGCTGGTAGCCACCCTGCTGAGGGCTCTGCTGGCCGGGGCGCTGGCCCCAGCCGCCACCCTGCTGACCGCCTTGCTGGCCACCCTGTCCGGGTTGGCCCTGCTGTGGCTGTTGCGGCTGCCCCTGCTGCGGCTGCTGGTGACCGGGCTGCTGACCCCAACCGCCGCCTTGCTGCGGCTGCTGCGGCTGCTGGCCCCATCCACCCTGGCCGGGCTGCTGTGGCTGTTGTCCCCAGCCGCCGCCCTGACCCTGTCCCCCTTGCTGCCCGCCCGGCTGGCCCCCCGGCTGCCCAGGACCCCACGGTCCCTGTGGCGGCGTCGTCATAGTCTCTCCTTCGGAAACCCACGTGTAGACGTTGCAAACTAACAGTCCGACGGGCCAGCACTCCCGCCGGATCCCTTCAGAAGCAAACTGTTGACCGAACCGGTATCAGCCGTCGCCCGGCTCGGGCCGGACCGCCACTTCCGCGGCGGCGTCGGAGCCCCGCTCCAGCAGCACCCGGAAGCCGGCCGCGTCCAGGATCGGCACGCCGAGCTGGACCGCCTTGTCGTACTTGGATCCGGGCGAGTCGCCGACGACCACGAACGAGGTCTTCTTCGACACCGAGCTCGCCGCCTTGCCGCCCCGGGACACGATCGCCTCGGTCGCCTCGTCCCGGCTGAATCCCTCGACCGTGCCGGTGACCACGACCGACAACCCGGTCAGCGTCTGCTCGACAGTGGGGCCGGTCCGCTCCTGGCGCAGCTGGACGCCGGCCGCCTTCCACTTCCGCACGATCTCGGCGTGCCAGTCCACTCCGAACCACTCGATCACGGCGTGCGCGATGGTCGGCCCGACGCCCTCGATCCGGGCCAGCTCCTCCTCGCTCGCGGCCTCGATCGCGTCGATGTCGTCGTACGCCGCGGCGAGGGCGGCGGCCGCGGTCGGTCCGACATGGCGGATCGACAGCGCGACCAGGCCGCGGGACAGCTGCTGGGTCTTGGCCTGGTCGAGGTTGGCGAGCAGGCGCTTCGCGTTCGCGGACAGGGCGCCGGCCTTGGTGGTGAAGAAGGCGCTGCGGTTCAGGTCCTCCTCGGTGATGCCGAACAGGTCGCCCTCGTCGGTGATCAGGTCGTCGCCGATCAGCGCGTCGGCGGCCTTGAACCCGAGCACCTCGATGTCGAACGCGGACCGGCCCGCCAGGTGGAACAACCGCTCCCGCAGTTGCGCGGGGCAGGACTGCGCGTTGGGGCAGCGGATGTCCACGTCCGCTTCCTTCATCGGCCGCAGCGTGGTCTCGCAGGACGGGCACTCGGTCGGCATCACGAACTGCCGCGCGTCGTCCGGCCGCAGCTCGACCACCGGGCCGAGGATCTCCGGGATCACGTCACCGGCCTTGCGCAGCACCACGGTGTCGCCGATCCAGACGCCCTTGCGCTCGACCTCCTGCGCGTTGTGCAGGGTCGCGAACTCCACCGTGGACCCAGCCACCCGGACCGGTTCCATCCGCCCGTACGGGGTGACCCGGCCGGTACGGCCGACGTTCACCTCGATGTCGAGCAGCTTGGTGGTGACCTCCTCCGGCGGGTACTTGTACGCGATCGCCCAGCGCGGCGCGCTCGACGTGGACCCGAGCGCGCGCTGCAGGTCCACCTCGTCGACCTTGACCACGACGCCGTCGATCTCGTGGTCGACGGAGTGCCGGTTCTCCCCGTAGTACGCGATGAACTCGTTGACCTGGTCGAGCGTCTCGACCTTGCGGGCCCGGTCGCTGACCGGCAGCCCCCACGCCTTCAGCTGGTCGTACGCCGAGGAGAGCCGGCCCACGCGGTACCCCTCGACCTTGCCGAGGCCGTGGACGACGAAGCGCAGCGGGCGTTGGGCCGAGACGCGCGGGTCCTTCTGCCGGAGCGATCCGGCGGCGCTGTTGCGCGGGTTGGAGAACGGGTCCTTGCCGGCCTCGACGAGCTGGGCGTTCAGCTGCTCGAAGTCCTCGACCCGGAAGTACACCTCGCCGCGGACCTCGAGGAACGCGGGCAGGTCGTCGCCGTGCAGCTCGTTCGGGATGATCGCGATGGTGCGGACGTTCGGCGTGACGTCCTCGCCGGTCCGGCCGTCGCCGCGGGTGGCGCCGCTGACCAGGACGCCGTCGCGGTAGATCAGGTCGAGCGCGAGACCGTCCACCTTGAGCTCGCAGAGGAACCCGGAGTCGTGGATCTGCCGGCCGGTGACCTCGCGCTCCAGCCGCTTCGCCCAGGCGTCCATCTGCTCGGCGGAGAACGCGTTCGCCAGGCTCTCCATCCGGGTCGGGTGCTCCACCGGGGCGAACAACGTGGAGATCGGCACCCCGACCTTCTGCGTCGGGGAGTCCGGCGTCCGGAGCTCCTGGTACTCCTCCTCGATGCCCTGCAGCTCGTGCATCAACGCGTCGAAGTCGGCATCGGAGATCGTCGAGGTGGCCAGGTAGTAGCGGAACCGGTGCTCCTCGATCTCCCGGCTCAACGCGGCGTGGCGCTGCCGCACGTCGGGCGGAGCGGCCGGCTGGTCGGCGGCGGAAGTCTCGGGGATCTCCGTGCTCATGGGGAGAACTTACCGCCGACCACCGACGAAACCGGTGATCCTGGTCCGGCCGGAACTCCTACTCCTCGGCGGCTTCGGCGACCACGTCGGCCGTCTTGCGCAGCAGGTCGAGGCGGGTCCTCGCGTCGGCCGGTGACGGAGCGCCAGCAAGTCCGCACGCGGGGGTGATCACGACCCGCTTGAGCAGCTCGGGATCGAGGCCGAGCTGCCGCCACTTGCGGATCAGCGGGTCCGCGGCCTGTTCCTGGTTCGGGATCGTGCCCGTGGTCGGGACCACCCCGGCGTACAGGGTCTTGCCGGCCTCGACCGCGATCGCGATCTGCTCCCAGGCGGGCTCGGTCAGCAGGGCGAGGTCGACGGCGATGCCCTCGGCCTCCGCCTTGGTGAACACCTCGATCGGCGGACGCGCGGCGCAACAGTGGACCACGGTGTGCGCCGGTGCGGCCGCCTCGATCACCCGGGTCAGCAGGTCGACCGCACCAGGGCCGTCCACCGAGCGGTGCTTGCTCCACCCACTCGCCGTCGGCACCGCGCCCGCCAGTACCGCGGGGAGCCCGGGCTCATCCAGTTGGACGATCAGGTCCGCACCGGGGACACGGCGACGTACCTCGGCCGCGTGCTCGTTCACCCCGTACGCGAGCGCCTCGGCCAGGTCCCGCCGAGCGCCGTGGTCCGCGAGCACCTTGTCACCGCGCGGAAGCTCGACGGTCGTCGCCAGGGTCCACGGCCCGGTCAGCTGGATCTTGAAGGGGCCCGTGTACCCGTCGGCCAGCTCCTCCAGGACGTCGAGGTCCTCCTGCACCAGGGACCGCGCCCGCCGTTGGTCCAGGCTCGCCCGCGGATCCGTCCCACCCGTCAACCGCCATCCGGCCGGCTGCAGGTCCACGGCGAGCTCCGTCAGTACCGCCACCGTCCGGCTCACCATGTCGCCGTACGGCCGGGCCGGAAGCTCCGGGAGGAACGGTGTGTCGACCGCCTCGAGCACCACCTTGATCCACTCGCGGATGTCCTCACCCGGGAGCGAACCGAGTCCGGTGGTGGTCATGGGCGGCCCCTTCGCGGAGTGCGGGTCACGGCTGGGTCAGACCTTGGCGGCGGCGCGCTGGATCGTGTCGATGGTGGCGGACCCGATCACGCGGGTGCCGTCGTACAACACGACCGCCTGGCCGGGCGCGACCGCGGACGCGGGCTCGTCGAAGTCGACCAGGACGCGGTCGTCCGCCAGCCGCGCGGTGACCGCGACCTCCTCGCCGTGGGCGCGCAGCTGGGCCTTCACGTGCAGCGTCCCGGCCGGGGTCGGACCGCACCAGCGCGGCTTGGACGCGGTCAGGCTCTCGACCGCGAGCTCCTCGCGCGAGCCGACCGTGACGGTGCGCTCGACCGGGCTGATGTCGAGCACGAACCGCGGCTTGCCGTCCGCGGCCGGGGTGCCGATCCGCAGTCCCTTGCGCTGGCCGACGGTGAAGCCGTGCGTGCCCTGGTGCTCGCCGAGCTTGTTGCCGTCGGAGTCGACGATGTCGCCGGGCGCCTCGCCGAGGTGCTTGCTGAGGAATCCCGGAGTGTTGCCGTCGGCAATGAAGCAGATGTCGTGACTGTCCGGCTTGGCCGCCACCGACAAGCCGCGGCGCTCGGCCTCGGCCCGGACCTCGGACTTGGGGGTGTCGCCGAGCGGGAAGAACGCGTGCCGCAACTGCTCCTGGGTGAGCACGCCGAGCACGTACGACTGGTCCTTGCCGTGGTCGACCGCGCGGTGTAGCTCACGGCCCTCGGGCGTCTCCACGATCTGCGCGTAGTGGCCGGTCGCGACGGCGTCGAAGTCCAGCGCGAGGGCCCGCTCGAGGACCGCGCTGAACTTGACCTTCTCGTTGCACCGCAGGCACGGGTTCGGCGTCCGGCCGGCCGCGTACTCAGCGACGAAGTCCTCGACCACGTCCGCGTGGAACCGCTCGGCCAGGTCCCAGACGTAGAACGGGATGCCGATCACGTCCGCGGCCCGCCGGGCGTCCCGGGAGTCCTCGATCGTGCAGCAACCACGGGCGCCGCTGCGGTACGACTGTGGGTTGCGGCTCAACGCCAGGTGCACACCGACCACGTCGTGCCCTGCCTCGGCCATCCGCGCCGCCGCGACGGCGGAGTCGACCCCGCCCGACATGGCTGCGAGTACCCGCATCAGCTGTTCCTTCCCACGTTCTGCAGTCCCGCGGACATCGCCCGCTCGACCACCGGTCCGATCGTCGTCAGGACCGCGTCGATGTCCGCCTGGGTACTGGTGTGTCCCAGGGTGAAGCGGAGCGACCCGCGCGCCCGCTGGTCGTCGTACCCCATCGCCAGCAGCACGTGACTCGGCTCCGCGACCCCCGCGTTGCACGCGGAGCCGGTGGACACCTCGATGCCCCGGGCGTCCAGCAGGAGCAGCAGCGAGTCACCCTCGCAGTCCTTGAACGACAAGTGTGCGTTACCGGGCAAGCGGTGCACCGGATCGCCCGACAACTTCGCGCCCGGCACCGTACCGGTGACCCCGGCAACGAGCGCGTCCCGCAGTACCGACAACCGCGTCGCCTCGTCGGCCTGGTGCTTCACCGCGTACTCGGCCGCCACCGCGAACCCGGCCGTAGCGGGCGCGTCCAGCGTGCCGGACCGTACGTCGCGCTCCTGGCCGCCGCCGTGCACGATCGGGACCAGCTGGGTCTCCTTGTGGACCACCAGCGCGCCGATTCCGTACGGACCACCCAGCTTGTGCGCGGACACCGTCATCGCGTCGACGCCCAGCGCCGCGAAGTCCACCGGGATCTGCCCGACCGCCTGGACCGCGTCGGTGTGCACGGGGATGCCGTACTCCGCGGCGAGCTCGGCGACCTCGCGGACCGGCTGCAGCGTGCCGACCTCGTTGTTCGCCATCATCAGCGTGACGAACGACACGGACGCCGGGTCCGTCGCGATCGCGGCGCGGACCTCGTCCGGCCGGACCCGGCCGAGCTCGTCGACTCCGAGCCACTCGATCTCGGCGCCCTCGTGCTGCCCGAGCCAGATCGCCGGATCGAGGACCGCGTGGTGCTCGACGCCGCTGAGCAGGATCCGGCGGCGCTTCGGGTCCTCCTTGAGCCGGGCCCACCACAGGCCCTTGAGCGCCAGGTTGTCCGCCTCGGTGCCGCCGGAGGTGAACACCACCTCGCTGGGCTGCGCGTTGAGCGCGGCGGCGATCGTCTCCCGCGACTCCTCCACGGTCCGCCGCGCGGCCCGGCCGGACCCGTGCAGGGACGACGCGTTACCGGTGCGCGCGAGGTGGTGGGTCATCACCTCGATCGCCGCCGGCAGCATCGGAGTCGTCGCCGCGTGATCGAGGTACACCGTGCGGCGGTCGGAAGCAGTCATGTCGGTTTCAAGGGTATGTCCGGGACCGTTGTTCCCGCGCGCCGGGCCGTTCCTGAACCGTTACCAGCCCACCGGCCGTACCCCACCCAGGTCCTCGGCGGCCCGGTCGTCGCCGAGGAGCAGCAGCGTGCAGGCGTACTCGAAACGCGCGCCGATCCCCTCGAATCGGCTCGCTGCCTCGGTCAACAGCGCCTCGTCCCCGGTCAGCCGCCCACGGGCGCGCAGCAGGGTCGCGGCGGCCCAGTCGTTCTCCCCGGCCGTGGTCACCAACTCCAGGTACTGCGCCGGATCCGGCAGGCCGGCCGCGATCGCCAACTCGGCGCCGGCCGCTTGCGCGTACGGGACCCACCACGGTTCGAAGAAGTCCTCGAACGTCCGCGCGACGACCTTCTCCGCATCGTCCGTCCCGAGGTGAAGGGCCAGCCGGGCATCGACGAACGCGGCGGGGGCCGCCAGAGCGGGCGCCTCGGCCGCGTCGCCGACCCGGGCGAGCTCCAGCGCTCGTTGCCGCCAGACCGGCGCCTGCCCGTCGCCGAGCAGGCCGTGCGCGAGTGTGGCCGACGCGGCGGCCGAGGCCATCCACTGCGCGGGCGGGCACCCGGCCGCGCGCCAACCGGTCCACATGATGTCGGCCTCACGAACCGCCTCGTCGAGAAACCCGCTCAGCGCGAACGCCCGGATCCGCCGCGGAGCCGTGATGTACGGATGCCCGCGGACCGGATCGTCGATCCCCCTTGCCAGCCGTACCGCCTCGGTCAGCGCGCCCACGGACACGGCCGTGGTCGACGCGACGTGGAACGCGTCCACGATCTCGGCCACCGCCCGCGGATCGTGCCGCGGCAACTCGGCGGCCAGGGCCAGCCGCTCCTCGGCCGCGCGCCGCGCCTCCCGCAACCGACCGGCCGACGCCGCGGCGACGCAGTACGCGTCGAGCGAACTCATCACCACCAGCGCATCCCCCGTACTCCGTGCCGCGGCAACCGCTGCCTCCGCCGGCGCGAGCTCGGGCCGATCCACCCAGGCGCGCGCGATCGCCGTCAACGCACTCCCGGTGTCGCCCTGCTTGGTCGCGAGAAGTGCAGCACCTCGGTCTGGGAGTTGGTGCTCCTCGACGTCGTACCGGTTGACCGCCGTGACAGCCAGGGCGAGGGCATCGCTGCTGAGGCGCTCGTCGTCGAGCTCCGCGGCCCGCCGCAACAACTGGTACGCCAGGCCGCCGTTCGCCACGACCAGCGCTGCCTCCGCCGCGTCCCGCAGGTCCTCGTACTCCTCGGCCGGTGACGCGGCCAGGTCGGCCGCGGTCAGGTAGTGCTCGCGCGCCTCGACGAACCGCTGCCGCGCGAACGTCAGATGCGCGAGCCCCCGCGCCAACCGATGCCCCTGCTCGTCCGCTTGCTCGGCCGGGTTGGTGAGTGCCGGCTTCGGGGGCGCCGGCTTCGGGAGCGCCGGCTTCGGGAGTGCCGCCTGGGTGAGGGCGGCGCGCAGGTCGCCGGTGACCTGGTCGAACTCGGCCTCCCACTCCCCCGTCGTCAGCCGCAGCTCCAGCCGCTCGACGGTGCCGAGCGCCCACGCGAGGTGCCGAGCCGTGGCCTCCGCCGCCTCGCCGCTGCCGGCCAGCTCCTCGGCGGCGAACGCCCGGACCGTCTCCAGCATCCGCCAGCGGCTGACCGCGCCCTGCTGACCACGGCGCAGCAAACTCTTGTCGGTCAAGCGGCCGAGCAGATCGCTGACCTCACCACGGGACCGGGACGGATTCACGGCGACCGCGGCATCCAGGTCGAACCCGCCGACGAACACCGCGAGCCGCCGGAACACCGCCCGCTCCGCCTCGTCCAGCAACGCGTAACTCCAGCCGATCACCTGGGCCAGCGACCGATGCCGCTCGTCCGGGCCGCGTCCTCCCGCGAGCAACCTGAGCCGGTCGTCCAACGCGGCCAGCAACCCGTCCGGCCCGAGCGACCCGGCCCGCGCCGCGGCGAGCTCGATGGCCAGCGGTACGCCGTCCAGCCCGGCGCACACGTCGGCGGCGAGCTGCGGGTCGATGGCGAACTCCGGTGGGACCCGATCCGCGAACAGTTGCTCCGCGTCCGACCCCAACGCCAGCGGCCCGAGTCCGACCGAGCGCTCCCCGACCACCCCGATCCGCTCGCGACTCGTGACGAGCAAGGTGGTCTCCGGCGCCTGGGCGAGAATCCGGGCGAGCAGGACGCCGACTTCCTCGACCAGGTGCTCGCAGTTGTCCACGACCAGCAGGGTCCGGCCGAGCCGAAGCCGGTCGAGCAGCGATTCCACCGGCTCCTGCGGCGGTTGCTCGGCGACCCCCAACGCGGCGGCGACCGCGGCCACCACGAACCCGGGCCGCACCGGAACCAGGTCGACCACGGCCCCGCCGTACGGGAAGCGCGGGCCGAGTTCGGCGGCGACCTGCAGAGCCAGGCGGGTCTTGCCGACGCCCCCTGGTCCGAGCAGGCTGACCAGACGGTTGCTGCCGAGCGCACCGATCACCTCGGCGCGTTCCCGCTCCCGGCCGACGAAACTGGTGCCCTGGTTCGGCAGGCCGGTGAAGGTGATCTCGGTTTGCTCGGAGCCGGCCACCTCGGCCAGCCGGGCGAGTTCGCGGCGGTCGGTCACGCCGTACTTGCGCAGCAGCGACGAGACGTGGCTCTCGACCGTCCGGACGCTGATCTGCAACCGCCGGGCGATCTGCGCGTTGGACCGGTCGCCCGCGAGCGCCGCGAGTACCTCGGCCTCGCGCGCCGACACCTCCCTCGGACCCGCCATGCGCCCATCATGCCCGCCGCCGGGCCGACTCCGTGGTGAATGGGAGGCGAGCACGGAGGACAGTCCGTACCGCGCGGCGCCAGCCTGGGCGGGACAGCAACCAAGGAGGACATCATGGGACGCGTGATACTCGACATCACCGTGTCGCTGGACGGTTTCGTCACCGCACCCGGCGCGGATCTGGCCCACGGCCTGGGCGTGGGCGGCGAGCCGATGCACGACTGGGTCGTCACCCCGACCGACGCCGACCGGGCCGCCCTGGAAGGAACCGCGGCCGCCGCGGGCGCCGTCCTGATGGGCCGCCGCACCTTCGACTTCATCGACGGCCCGCACGGCTGGGACGCGGAGACCGGCGAAGACGGCAGCCTGCCGCCGATCTTCGTGGTCACCTCGCACCGACCGGCCCGGACCCGCCTGGGCGACCGGTTCCGGTTCGTCACCGACGGACTCGAGGCGGCGCTGAAACTGGCCCAGGAAGCGGCCGGGACGAAAGACGTGGTGATCATGGGCGGCGGCCACCTCTGCCGCCAATACCTCTACGCCGGGCGCACCGACGAGGTCCGGATTCACCTGGCGCCGATCGTGCTCGGCGACGGCACCCCACTGTTCGAACGGACCACGATGCCGCCGATCAAGCTGATCCACCGCGCCACGGTGACGACACCGAACGCCACCCACCTGACGTACGACGTCGCGGCCTGAGGAGAACGCCATGACACAGGAGATCCTCGACCAGCGGGCGGCCGCGGTGATCGACGCCAACAAGTACATGACGCTCGGCACGATCTGCGCCGACGGCACCGCCTGGGTCACGCCCGTCTACTTCACCCCCGACGGCCACAGCTCGTACTACTGGGCGTCCTCGCCGGAGTCCGTGCACTCCCGCAACCTCGCCCGCGACCCGAGGGTGAGCATCGTCATCCACGACTCCAGCGTCGCCATCGGCAAGGCGTCCGCCGTCTACCTCACCGCCATCGCGGAACTGGTCCCCGCCGAAGAACTGGAGGACCGCGCCGCCTTCTACAGCTCGCGCTACCCCGAACTCCGCGGCTTCGAGGTCGACGAACTCCGCGAACCAGAAGGCCTCCGCCTCTACCGCGCCAACTCCCTCGACCACTGGATCCTGATCCGCGGCAGCGACCCCGACCACGGCACCGGCACCGGCACCGACTCCCGCCACCAAGTCTGGCCCACCTGAACCCGAACCCCAGCCCCAGCCCTCACCAGCCAAGCAGATCCCCCACCCCGCTCGCCCACCCCACCTCACCCGGACTTCGCTCACCGCACCACCTCACCCGGCCCCCTCCCCTCACTCACCGCCCCCCACTTTGTGCACGTGCCAACCACCACTCTGAGCACGCACCAGCCACGGACGCCGACCTTGTTCGCGAACCAGCCAACCCACCGCGCCCAGCACGACCGGCCGACGCACAAAGTCGCCACGGTGGCGGGGCGGCCAGAGGCGACGGGGTGGTTGAGGGGTTGCGCACCTGCCGACGTCCACGTTGTGCACGCACCAGCCACCGGCACCGACCTTGTGCGCGAACCAGCCAACCCACCGCGCCCAGCACGACCGGCCGACGCACAAAGTCGCCACGGTGGCGGGGCGGCCAGAGGCGACGGGGTGGTTGAGGGGTTGCGCACCTGCCGACGTCCACGTTGTGCACGCACCAGCCACCGGCACCGACCCTGTGCGCGAACCAGTCGGCTCGCCGCGGCCCCAACGACTGACCGGTGCACAAAGTCGCCAGGGTGGCGCGGGTGTGAGCGACACGTGGGTGGGGCGGACGTGGGTGTGAGGGACACGTGGGCGTGGGTGGACGTGGGTGGACCCGGCTCGTCGGGAAGGACGGGCCGGGTCCGGGGGTGGTGCTGGGGTCAGGACTTGCGCTTGGTGACTTCTTCGGTGGCGGCGGGGAGGACCTTGTGGAGGTCTCCTACGACGCCGAAGTCGACCAGTTCGAAGATCGGTGCTTCCTCGTCCTTGTTCACCGCGACGATGGTCTTCGAGGTCTGCATGCCGGCCCGGTGCTGGATCGCGCCCGAGATGCCGGCCGCGACGTACAGCTGCGGCGAGACCGTCTTGCCGGTCTGGCCGACCTGGTACGCGTGCGGGTACCAGCCCGAATCGACGGCGGCCCGGGACGCGCCGACGGCCGCGCCGAGGGAGTCGGCGAAGGCCTCGACCGGGCCGAAGTCGCCGCCGGTGCCGCGACCACCGGAGACGATGATCGCCGCCTCGGTGAGCTCGGGACGCCCGGTGGCCTCGCGCGGCTTGGAGTCGGTGATCTTCGCGGTCTTCGCGGCGTCGGAGACCGACACGTCGAACTCCTCCACCTCCGGCGAGGTCTCGGCCGCCTCCGGGGTGGCCGAGTTCGGCTTGACCGTGATGATCGGGGTGCCGTGGGTGACCTTGGCCTGGACCGTGTAGTTGCCCGCGAACACCGACTGGGTGGTGACCGGGCCCTCCTGCACGTCGACCGCGTCGGTGATCAGGCCGGAGTCCAGCTTGACCGCCAGCCGGGCCGCGATCTCCTTGCCTTCGGCACTGGACGAGATCAGGATCGCGGCCGGCTCCAGCTTGGCCGCGACCTGCTGGAGCGCCTCGGCCTTCGGCGCCACCAGGTACTGGGTCAGGTCGGGGTCGGTCAGCGCGATCACCTTGGTCGCGCCGTACTGGCCGAGCGCCGGCAGCGCGTCGGAGACCCCTTCGCCGATGAACACCGCGACCGGCTCACCCAGCCGGCGCGCGATGGTGAGAAGCTCCGCGGTGGTCTTGCGGACCGTGCCGCCGGTGTGGTCGACGAGAACGAGAACGTTCGACATGGTTCGGTGGCTCCTCAGAGGAACTTGTTGGTGGACAGGAACTCGACGAGTTGACCGGCACCCGAGCCGTCCTCGTCGGCGACGATCGTGCCCGCGGTCCGCGCCGGTCGCGCGGTCACCTCGACGACCTCGGTCCAGGCGGCGCCCGCGCCGACCTGGTCCGGCGCGATCTCCAGGTCGGCCAGCGACCAGGTCTGCACCGGCTTCTTCTTCGCGGCCATGATGCCCTTGAAGGACGGGTAGCGCGGCTCGTTGGCCTGGTCGCTG
Organism: Kribbella amoyensis; assembly: GCF_007828865.1. NCBI lineage: Bacteria > Bacillati > Actinomycetota > Actinomycetes > Propionibacteriales > Kribbellaceae > Kribbella > Kribbella amoyensis. Next base: position 756,105 of record NZ_VIVK01000002.1, on the reverse strand, counting down.
ACGCTCAGTACCAGCGGCAGCGTGCCCTCGACCGTGTCGCTCGCGGTGTCGCCGTCCCGGCGGATCTTCACCGAGGTCCCGTCGACGGTCACCTCCGAGCCCAGCGTGACGGCCGGCAGCCCGAGCCGCTCGGACACCATCGCCGGGACGACGCCCATGCCGCCGTCGGTCGAGCTCATCCCGAACACGACCAGGTCGGCCTCGAGCTTGCCCAGCGCCTTGGCCAGGATCAGCGAGGTGGCGACCGCGTCGGATCCGTGGATGCCGTCGTCGAGCACGTGCACCCCCGCGTCGGCGCCCATCTGGAGGCCCTTCTTCACCGCATCGGCGGCCTGCTCCGGCCCGACGGTGAGCACCGTCACCTCGGCGTCGCCGGCCTCTTTCACGGTCAGCGCGGTCTCGACGGCGTACTCGTCCAGCTCGGACAGCAGCCCGTCGACACCGGCCCGGTCGACCGTGTTGTCCTCGGAGCGGAAGCGGCGGTCCGCGGTGGCATCCGGCACGAACTTCGCGCAGACGACGATCTTCATAGCGTGTGGGACCCCTTCTGGTTTGCGGTCTCTCCCAGCCTGCCACGGATGTTACTCGCGAGAAACATAAGACGCGTGCGAGTCCCATCACAGTCCGGATCCACGTTCCCGCGCGGACCGGACGCACCCCTAGTGTGGCGGGGTGACCGAGACGTTACCGCTCACCGGCGAGAGAACCGCGCCCGGGATCTGGCACGAGAACTACTGGTTCGCGCGCCACGACGCCGCCTACCGCTGGATCACCGCCACCCTGCCCGTGACCGGCCGCGTCCTCGACGCCGGCTGCGGCGAGGGCTACGGCGCGGAGCAGCTCCGCCTGGCCGGGGCGGACTCCGTGACCGGTCTCGACTACGAAGGTACGACTCTTCGCCACGTCCAAAGGGTTTATCCACAGGTCGAAGTGGTGCAGGGCAACCTCGTCCAGACCGGCTTCCGCGACAACACCTTCGATCTGGTCACGTCCCTGCAGACGATCGAGCACCTGTGGGAGCAGCCGCGGTTCGTCGCCGAGTGCGCCCGCATCCTCGCCCCCGGCGGCACCCTCGTCCTCAGCACGCCGAACCGGCTGACGTTCCCGAGCGGCAACTGGTACCACACCCGCGAACTCACCGCCGCGGAGTTCGTCGAGCTGGTCGAGCCCGAACTGGAGATCACCCACGTCCTCGGCCTGCAGCACGGCGATCGGCTGCGCACCTGGGAGGCGCAGCACGGATCCTGCGTGAACCAGCAGTTGGCAACCGATCACGACACGTGGGACGACGAGCTGGTCCGCCTGGTGACCGGGACGACCCATCAGGATTTCGATCTGCGGAGCGGCGACCTGGACGACTGCCTGGACCTGGTCGTCGTCGCACGGCGAGCGTAATCTTACGCTGCGTGTGCGTTACACAGTAGGGCATTACGTTCTGTTACCTATCCCGTAACCATCGGGCCAAACTGTCTTCCTCGGAAGCCACCGACTGTGCAACAGTCGGCCACCGGCAGCCGCTCGGCGCCCCTGTGATCACGGTTTGGAAGTTGCCGTATGAAGAAACATCTCCTGGGGCTCGGTGCGGTCGTCGCCGCCGCCTCCCTGACGCTGGTCACGGTGCTGACCGGCGGACCCGCGACCGGGTCGCCGATCGCGCACACCGCGGTCGTCTCCCCCAACCCGTCCGACCTGACTCCGCGGGTCCAGGACGGCGCGGTGTACAAGATGCTCCAACTCGGCGGGATCATGTTCGCCGGCGGCCAGTTCAGCCAGGTGAAGCCGTACACGAACGCGGGCACGATCAACCGCAACCGGCTGTTCGGCTTCAACCCGGTGACCGGCGGCCTGACCGCCTTCCAGGCCAGCTTCAACTCCGAGGTCTGGGCGCTCGCCACCGACGGCCGCTCGCTGTGGGTCGGCGGGTACTTCAACTCCGTCAACGGCGTACCGCGGACCGGCGTGGTCAAGCTCAATCCGTACACCGGCGCCGTCGATCCGGCGTTCAACGCCCGGCTCACCGGTTCGGTCACGGACATGGCGATCGTCAAGGGCCGGCTCATCCTCGGTGGCACGTTCAGCAAGAAGCTGATCGCGGTCAACCCGGCCACCGGCGGCGACACCGGATACATCAAGCTCGCGATCACCGGCGCGCCCGGCGGGACCAACGCGGGCCAGACCAAGGTGTTCCGGTTCGCGCCGAACCCGGCCGGCACCCGGCTCGCGATCGTCGGCACCTTCACCTCGGTCGGCGGCCAGGCCCGGCGGCAGGCCGCGATGATCAACCTCGGCGCCTCGTCGGCCACGGTCAGCGGCTGGTACTCGCCGCTGTTCGACAAAGCCTGCTACACCGCCACCCCGACGTACTCGCGGGACGTCGACTTCTCCCACGACGGCACGTACTTCGTCATCGTCACCACCGGCGGCGGCTTCCCGAACGACCGGACCCACCTGTGCGACTCGGCCACCCGCTGGAACACCAGCGACGCGCGCACGACGTACCCGGTCTGGGCCAACTACACCGGCGGGGACACGCTGCTGTCGGTCCAGGTCACCCGCGCGGCCGTGTACGTCCAGGGTCACCAACGCTGGATGAACAACCCGGGCGGCCGTGACTTCGCCGGACCCGGTGCGGTCTCACGGCCGGGGATCGCGGCGCTCAACCCGCACAGCGGCCTGGCGTACTCGTGGAACCCGACCAAGGACCGCGGCGTCGGCGGGTACGACCTGCTGCTCACCGCGCAAGGGCTCTGGGTCGCGTCCGACACCACCCACATCGGCGGCGAGGTGCACGAGCGCATCGCCTTCCTGCCCCTGCCCTAGCCACTGCGCTGGTCACCAGGGCCCGGCAAGACCCGGCGGGTGAGCGGCTGCTACCGCTCACCCGCCGACTCCCGATCAAGCAGTGATCAGGGCCGGACGAAGCGCTCGACGATCTTGCCGGCGATCAGGTAGACCAGCGCCGCGATCCCCCAGTTCACCAGCAGGGTGTTCTTCGCGGTCTCCAGCCGGAACAGGTCCTTGAACGGGCCGACCAGATCCTGCCCGCGTTCCAGTACCCAGCGGACGATCTCGTTGCTCTGGTTCGTCTGGTCCAGCGCGGTGAACAGCGCGCCGAGCGCGAGCACCGCGGCCGCGAGGACCGCGAGCAGCCAGATCAGCGAGGCGATCAGGTTCCGCAGCCGCTTCACGCCGGAGCCGACGGTCGACAGCGCGGCCTTGCCCTTGGGCTGCCCCGCCGATCCCTTGCCCGTGGTCGATCCCTTGCCCGCGGTCGATCCCTGGCCTTCGCGGGCCGCCTTCGCCGCCGCCAGCGGGTTGGCGCCGATCGGCTTGTCCTCCGCCGCTTTGTTGCTGGAGGCATCGGTCTTCGGCCGGGTGACGGTCCTTGTCACCGCGGTGTCGTCCGCGCCGGCGGACTTCGCGGCCGCTTCCCGGGCCCGTTGCGCGGCGACGATCTCGGCCGCGGTCTGGGGTTTGGCCTTCGTGGCCGTCGCGCCGCCACCGGCCGTCTGCTCGGCCCCGGCCGGCGTCGCCGCCTGCTCGGCGTCGCCGTCGGTGGCCTTGGCCGCCTTGTCGTCGTGCGTACCCACGTCGTCCATCTCCTCAGCCGGGGTCGGTTCCTCGTCCGTCTCCGTGACCTGCGGCACCGGTTTCCTCCGCCGGTTGCCCGGGACCGGCCGCGGCGCCAACCGGCGTCGCACCCCGGCGGCCGGGCGGTCCTGACCGCTGTCCCTGCTCTCCAACGTAGCCAACTCGGGACCGTCCGTCACGATCGGCACGGGATCCACCACCTGGTGCCGGGCCGGTGTGATCGAGTCGTCGGCCGCCGCCTGGTCCAGCGCGGACCCCAGATCCGGCCGGTCAGCCACGCTGGATCTCCTCTTCTCCGACGACTTCCGGGACATACTGCCCGACTGACGAGTAACTTGAGAACCCCTCAGGTTCAACTTCGTGACCCGTCTCCGTACCGCCCGCCTGCACCGAACCACCCGTTCGTTCCGTCTCGGCCTGGACCTCCGCGTCCGGACCCGCCGTCTCCGGACCCGCCGCCGTCTCCGGCTCCGGGACCGCCCCGGCGCGCAGCCTGGCCGCCGTCGCCTCGTTGTCGCGGGCCAGGCCCTGCAGGTACGCGCGGCGCTCGGCGTCCGCGGCGTACCGGGCGACCCGGTCGCGCACCACGACGGCCGGGATGCCGGCCGCCACGGCGTACTCAGGAATGTTGCCACGGGCAACGCTGTTCGCGCCGATCACCGCGCCGCGGCCGATGTCGGTTCCGCGGGTCACGGTCACCTTGGTGGCCAGCCAGCAGTCCGGGCCGATCCGGACCGGGGACTTCACCAGGCCCTGGTCCTTGATCGGCAGGTGCAGGTCGTCGGTCTTGTGGTCGAAGTCGCAGATGTAGGTCCAGTCCGCGATCAGGGTCGAGGCACCGATCTCGATGTCCAGGTAGCAGTTCACCGTGACGTCGCGGGCGAACACCACCTTGTCGCCGATCCGCAGCGTGCCCTCGTGCGCGCGCAGCCGGGTCTCGTCGCCCAGGTGCACGAACCGGCCGAGCACGATCCGGCCGTGCCCGGGCCGGGCCACGATCTCCAGCTTCTTGCCGAGGAAGACGAACCCCTCGGTGACCACCTGCGGATGCCGCAGCTTGAACCAGGCGAACCGCCAGTAGCGCTTCAGGTAGTACGGGGTCCACGCCCGGTGGCGGACCACCCAGCGCAGGTTCTCGACCGACAACAACCGCATCCGACCAGTATCTACACCGGCTACTTCGCCACGCCGGTGATCGACACGTTGTAGTAGAGCTCGTCCGGGACGACCGAAGACAGCACCTTGTCCACCTTGGACAGCTGCAGCCAGGACTTGTACGCGAACATCCGCCAGCCGAAGCCGAGCTTCTGCTCCGGTACGGCCGCCTCGAAGGTCCGGATCGGCCAGCCGACCCAGGCGGCGAGCAACTCCTCGGTGACCGTCTTCACATCGGTCGCGCCGGCCCGCTCAGCCATCCGGGCCAGCGTGTCCGGGTCGAACGTGTGCAGGTCGACGACGGCCTCCAACGCGGCCGCGCGGGACGACTCGTCCAGCTCCTCCTGCGGCCGGCGCCAGTGCGTCAGCGCGGGCAGCCGGGTGACGTTCGTGGTGGCCCACCAGGTCAGCCGGGACAGCCGCCGCGCCACGTAGTCGCCGTACCGGGTGGGCTCGCCGCAGATGACGAAGCGGCCGCCCGGCTTGAGGACGCGCAGCATCTCGCGGAACGCCAGCTCGACGTCCGGGATGTGGTGGATCACCGCGTGCCCGATGACCAGGTCGAACGTGTCGTCGTCGTACGGCAGCTTCTCCGCGTCCGCGACCTTGCCCTCGACCGCGAAGCCGAGGGTGTCCGCGTTGCGCTCGGCCGCCTCCACCATGCCCGGCGACAGGTCGGTGACGTGCGCCTCGGCGAGGACGCCGGCCAGCTTGAGGTTGAGGGTGAAGAAGCCCGTCCCGGCGCCGATCTCGAGCGACTTGCCGTACGGCCAGCCGTCCTCGCCGGCGATCGCGGTGAACCGGTCCCGGGCGTAGGTGACGCAGCGCTCGTCGTACGAGATCGACCACTTCTCGTCGTAGGTCGAGGCTTCCCAGTCGTGGTAGAGCACCTGGGCGAGCTTGTTGTCGTTCCAGGCTGCCTCGACCTCTTCGGCGGTCGCGGCCGGCTTCTCAGCGGAGGTGGTCATCAGATTCCCTTGAACTCGGCCTTGCCCGGGCCGTTCTCGACGAAGGACTTCATCCCGATCGCGCGGTCCTCGGTGGCGAACAGCGCGGCGAACTGCTGCCGCTCGATCTCCAGGCCGGTGTGCAGGTCCACGCCCAGGCCGGCGTCGATCGCCTCCTTCGCGGCACGCAGAGCGAGCGCGGCACCCCGGGAGAACTGGGACGCCCACGCGACGGCGGCGGGGTAAACCTCGGCCGCGGGCACGACCTGGTCGACCAGGCCGATCCGCAGCGACTCGCCGGCGTCGACGAAGCGGCCCGTGTAGATCAGATCCTTGGCCTTCGACGGGCCGACCAGCCGGGACAGCCGCTGCGTACCGCCGGCGCCGGGGATGATGCCGAGCAGGATCTCGGGCTGGCCGAGCTTGGCGTCGTCGGCGGCGATCCGGTAGTCGGCGCAGAGCGCGAGCTCACAGCCACCACCCAGGGCGTACCCGGTGATCGCGGCGACCGTCGGCTTCGGGATCGCGGCGACGGCGGACAGGGCGGACTGCAGCGGGCCGGAGCGCTTGACCATGTCGGCGTAGGACATGTCGGCCATCTCCTTGATGTCCGCGCCGGCCGCGAACACCTTCTCGCCGCCGTAGATCACCACCGCGCGCACCTCGTCGGAGTCGGTCGCCTCGTGGGCGGCGGCGCGGATCTCCTCCTGCACCTGGACGTTCAGCGCGTTCATCTTCGGCCGGTCGAGCCGGATCGTGCCGACGCCGTCGGTCACTGTCAGCGTGACGAACTCGCCCATCGCCTCACTCCTCCAGTCGTCGCGACTACCCACGAGTCACATCCCCGGCACCGTACCGGACCAGGCGATCACCTAGTACTACCGGGGAGGCGCCACCGGGCGAGGTCAGGCGGGTGGACCGTCGGTGCGTGTCGGGGTAGCTCCCTCCGGGAGCAGGTGGTGAGAGGGCGGGTATGCGCGGAGTTACCGATGATGGGCACAACAAGACGGGACCTCGGACAGGCTATTTCCTGTTCGAGGTCCCGGGTTGATGGTCAGGCGCGCCTACACGCGACGGAGGACGTGCAGCAGGTACCCAGCTCCCCGAGCCCAGCTGCTCCCGGAGGGAGCTACCTCCCGCTGCGCCCGCCCGCAGTACGCACGCCTCGCCCCGGTGGCACCCGTCGGCACAAGAAGCCGGGACCTCGGACAGGTTTTTTCTTGTCCGAGGTCCCGGGTTGGTGTTCACGTGCGGCTGGATCCGCTGTTCTACAGGTCGACGGGTTGGCCGGAGGTGGCTGAGCGGCGGGCTGCGTCGACGATCTTGAGGGTTCGCAGGCCTACGGCGCCGTCCGGTTGGGGGATGACGGCCGGGCTGGTTCCCGGGACCGGCTTGCCGGACTTGCGGACCGCTGTGAGGAACTCGGTCAGCAGGGCCGCGTCGAGGTTGCCGCCGACGGCCAGGTAGACCTCGCCGGCGGGGTCGGTGCCGCCTACGTGTTGCTGGAAGGGTGCGATCTCGACCGAGCCGTTGGTGCCGGTGACCTGGAGGGTGACGCCGCCCCAGGTCGGGCCGTTGTCGGGGACGCTCCAGGAGCAGTCGATGGTTGCCAGCAGCCCGTTCTCGTACGTGATCGTGACCAGGCCGCCGGTCTCGACGTCGACGCCCTTGTCCTGGTGCAGCACCCGGTTCGCCACCGCGTGGACCCGCGCCGCCTCGACCCCACCGGTCAGGCCGTCGATCAGGTCGGCGCAGTGCACGGTGTGGTCCACCAGCGCTCCCCCACCGGCCAGCTTGGCGTCGGTGAACCACTGCCGCTGGGCGTACGGGATCTTCCCGTTGTTCGTGCCCAGCACCGCGAACACGTCACCGAGGCGACCCGCCTCCACCGACGCCTTCAGCCGCCCGTACGACGGGGCGAAGCGGACCGGGTACGCGGTCATCAGGATCACGCCCGCCGCCTCACACGCGGCCAGCATGGCCTCGCCGTCGGCGACCTCGGTGGCGAGCGGCTTTTCGCAGAGCACGTGCGCGCCGACCGCGGCGGCCCGCTCGACCAGTTCGCGGTGCAGTGCGTTCTCGCTCGTCACCACGACCGCATCCGGGCCCCACCCGAACAGCTCGTCGTACGTGTCGACGTAGTCCACGCCCAGCGACGCGGCGAACTCGGCACCGCGCGGACCGCTGTCCGGAGCGGCGGCGCCGTCCGGGTCGGACGCCAGCACCTCTACATCGGGCAACGCGGCGAGCAGCGACGCGTACGACGCGGCGTGGGTGTGCGCGAACGAGGCGATCGCGACCTTGAGGCTCATGCGACAACTCCTGCGGGGTCAACCTGACCCCGGTGGTGGGACGGGGAAGGTTTCCAGGTGGTCATGTCGATCGTGGCCCCGGTGGCCATCGACTCGCGGGCCGCCTCGGCGAGGTACACCGCGGTAGCGCCGTCGGCGGCGGTGACGCGCGGCTCGGGTCCACCGCGCAGCGCGGCGGCGAGCTCGCGCAACTGGATCAGGTACGGGCTCTCACCGAGCGTGGACGCCGGGATCAGCAGGTCTCCACCGGTCGCGCCGTCCTGGAGCTCCTCGGCGTACCCGGTGTCCTCGGCCGACGAGTACTCCAGCACGCCGGTCGACCCGGCGATGGAGAAGCCGGACTTGAACTGCGTCCCGGTCGCGCCCCAGGTCGCCCGGAGGTGGCTGATCGCACCGGAGGCGTGGGTGAGGGTGACGTGCGCGGCCACGTTGACCGGCGAGATCCCGTCCACGGTCGGCGGACTCTGCACGGCGTACACGCTGGTCACCTCGCCGCAGATCCACCGGGCCTGGTCGAGGTCGTGCACCATCAGGTCCATGATCACGCCGCCGGAGCGGGCCACGTCCCGGTACCAGCCGGCGCCCGCGGGCGAGCTCGCCTGCCGGAAGAACCGGGCCACCGCGACCTCGCCGATCCGGCCGCCCCGGACCGCGGCGTACGCGGCCGAGTACGCCGGGAAGAAGCGGACCACGTGCGCCGGGTAGATCCGCACCCCGGCGGCCGCGGCGGCCTCGAACAGCTCGTGCGAGTCGGCCGCGGTGAGCGTGAGCGGCTTCTCGCAGATCACGTCCCGGCCGGCCTTGATCGCGGCCAGGGTGAGCTCCTTGTGCGTCGCCGACGGCGTGACGATGTCGACGAACTCCACCTGGGCGAGCACCTCGTCGAGCGAGTCGACCGCCTCGAAGCCGTACTGCTCGGCCACTTCGGCGGCGCCCGCGTGCGAGTGCACCAGCACCCGGGCGCCGAGTGCCTTCCACGCGGCGGCGTGCACGTGCGAGATGTTGCCCGCGCCGATCAGGCCCACTGTCGGTCCGGCGGTCGGACCGGACAGGTCTGGTTCACTCATCAGTTTCCTTCTGCTCGAGAACTACTTCAGTCCGGAGAACGCGATCCCCTCGACGACCCGGCGCTGCAGGACGACGAACAGGATCAGCACGGGAGCCATCGCCATCAGCGCGGCGGCCATCAGGACACCGGGCGAGATGCTGCCCTGGTACCCGCTCAGCGTGGCCAGGCCGACCGCGAGCGGCATCTGCTCGGGCGACGAGGTGACCACCAGCGGCCAGAGCAGGTCCGCCCAGGAGGCCAGCACGGTGATGATCGCCAGCGAGATCAGCCCCGGTTTGGCGACCGGCAGGACGACCTTCCAGAACGTCTGCCACGGGTTGCAGCCGTCCAGCCGGGCGGCTTCCTCCAGCTCGGCCGGGATCGACTTGAAGAACTGCATCATCAGGAACGTGCCGAACGCACTGAAGATGCCGGGGGCAACGATGCCCTGGATCGAGTCCAGCCAGCCGAGCTGCTGGACGATCTGGTACTGCGGGATCAGGTACACCTGGCTCGGCACCATCAGGATCGACAGGATCAGCGCGAGCATGACCCCCTTGAACCGGAAAGACATCCGGGCGAACGCGTAGCCGGCCATCGAGCACAGCACCAGCTGGCCGATGGTCCGGCCGGCCGTGACCGCGACCGACACCCAGAACTGATCCAGGAACGGCAGCCGCTCGAACACCTCGGTGAAGTTGCTCCAGCGCAGTTCGCCGGGCAGCAGCTTCGGCGGGATCGCCTGGATCTCGGCCTGGCTGGAGAACGCCATCTTCAGCTGCCACAGGAACGGGAACATCATCACCAGGCTGCCGAGGATCAGCACCACGTGCGCGACCCGGTTGCTGCCCAGCCTGGCCTGGTCGGCCCGCCGGGACGAGCGTGCCGAGGAAAGCTTCGGGGACAGCTCAGCCATAGTTCACCCACCTCCGCTGGAACCGGAACTGGAACAGGGTCAGCACCCCGACCACGGCCAGGATCAGGATCGCCACCGCCGCGGCGTACCCGCGGTCGTTGCCGACGAAGGCGGCGTCGTAGAACAGGAACACCAGCGACTGCGTCTTCGGCATCACCGGGTTGGTCGGGCCGAGCAGCGCGAACAGCTGGTCGAACAACTGGAACCCGGCGATCGTGGTGATCACCGACAGGAAGAAGATCGACGGGCTCAGCAGCGGCACCGTGATCTGGCGGAACTGCTGGGCCGAGCTCGCGCCGTCCAGCGACGCCGCCTCGTACAGCTCGCCGGGGATGCCCTTCAGCCCGGCCGACAGCACGATCATGTTGAAGCCGATCGACATCCACAACCCGAGCAGCGCGACCGCGATCAACGCGAACCACTCCTGCGTGATCCACGACGGCCCGTCCACGCCGACCACGCCGAGCACCTGGTTCAGGACGCCGTAGTCACCGTTGTAGATGAGTCGCCAGACCAGCGAGATCGCGGTCGGCATCGCCACGTACGGCAGGAAGAACAGCGTCCGGTACACCATCGCGAAGCGCAGGTTCGGCCGGTTCAGCAGGCTCGCGAACAGCGTCGCCAGCGGGATCCCGAGCAGCACGATCGCGGTGTAGACGACCGTGTTGACGATGGCCCGGTACACCTCGCCGTCGGTCACCAGCGCGCTGTAGTTCGCCGCGCCGGCCCAGGTGCTGCCGCCGAACGGGCCGGTGTCGGTGAAGCTGGTGTACAGCGTCTTGACCAGCGGCCAGAGGTAGAAGACGACGACGCCGAGGAAGGTCGGCAGGACGAACAGCCACGGCCACCCGCCGTCGCCGGCCGGCCGTCGCCGGACCGGGGCGCGCCGCCCGCCGTCCGGCCGGGTGGTCCGGCCGGACGAGCGGGTCACGTCGGTGGCAGAGCTCATTTCTCCTTGCCCAGTGCCTCGTCCATCTGCTTCGCGACCTCGGGGCCGATCTCGGACATCGGCTTGTCCCCGCCGAAAGCGGCCGCGATCTGGTCGGTCTCCAGCTTGTTCCACACCGCGGTGTCCTTGGAGACCGGGTACGGCTCGGCGTACTGCTCGGCCGCCTCGATGTAGGTCTTCAGGTTGTACCCGGGCACGGAGTTGACGAAGTCGCCCTGGGTGCCGGTGAAGGCCGGGTTGGCGGCGCCCGCCTTGGCCTGGATCAGCGCGGCGTCCTTGCCGCCGAGGAAGGCCAGGAACGCGGCCGACGCCTCGGGGTTCTTGGTCTTGGCGCTCATCACGTTGGCGATCCCGTGGATCACCGTCTTCCGCTCGCCACCGGGGGCCTTCGGCAACGGAACGACGGTGAAGTCGTCCTTGTGCTGGGACTTGATCGCGGCCGAGACGACCCAGTTGCCGTTCCACATCATCGCGGCCTTGCCGTCGAAGAAGCGGTCCTGGCTCTTGGTCTCGGCGTTCTGCGCCGCGGTCGGGGTGTAGCCGTTCTTCACCATGTCGGACCAGAACTGCAGCGCCTCGACCGACTTCGGGTCGCCGTAGCCGGACTTGCCGTCCTTGATCACGTAGCCGCCGTTGCTCAGCATCGCCGGGTAGTAGTCGGCCTGGTTGCCGAGCGTGTCACCGGTGGCGAAGATGCCCTTCGGGCCGAGCGCGGCCTTCAGCTTCGCCGCGGCCGCCTTGTAGTCGTCCCAGGTCCAGTCCGCCGTCGGCGGCTGCACCTTGGCGTCGGCGAAGAGCTTCTTGTTGTACCAGAGGGCGACCGTGTCGTAGTCCTTCGGGACGCCGTACTGGGTGCCGTCGAGCGTGTAGAGGTCGTTCAGCGCCTTCGGGTAGTTCGCCGGGTCGAGCTGCTTGGCCTCGGTCAGGCCGTCGAGCTTGGCGAGCTGGTCGTTCGCGGCGAACAGCTGGAAGTTCGGGCCGTTCATCCAGAACACGTCGGGCAGGTTGTCGGACGTGCCCTGGGTCTTCAGCTTGGTGAAGTACTGGTCGAAGGTGGCCAGCGAGATGGACACCTTGACGTTCGGGTACTTGGCGTTGAACGCCTTCACGATCTCCTGCATCGCGGGCTGCTGGTTCACGTCCCAGATCGCGTAGGTGATGTCACCCTTCACCTGGGACGGGTCGTCGGGGACCTTCGTGTCGCCGGCCTGGTCGGTGCCCCCGCCACAAGCGGTGAGCGCGGTGGCGGCCAGCACGAGTCCGGCCACGACTGATGGGATTCGCATTCTTCTCCTCGGCTCCCCTGGGGAACGTGTCGGGTGGCGACGCCGGCCAGGAGTAGGGCCGGCCAACCTGTCACCTGACGTAGGGTGGGTCAGGTAACTTAGTAACGGTCTTTGCGTTTCTATCATTGCGCACAGGCGTTCGCAACCAGCCTCTCCCGCACATCAGCAAATCGTTACGTGCATCTCAGCACACCCCTGCAGCTTCTTTGACAGGTCATGGGCAGAATGTGCCGGTGACCGAAGCCCAGGCCGCCCCGAACGCGCTCGGCCCCTCCCCCGGACCGGACCCCCGGCTGGGGGCGGTGGTCCAGTCCGACGGCACCACCTTCACCGTGTGGGCGCCGGCCGCCGAGCGGGTCGAGCTGACCCTGATCGACGCCGACGGCGGCCAGCGCAACCTCGACCTCGCGCACACCGGCGAGTACTGGACCGGGTTCGTCGCCGGCGTCGGCCACGGCCAGCGGTACGGGTACCGCGTGCACGGGCCGTTCGACCCGGCGCAGGGGCTGCGGTTCTCCCCGGCCAAGCTGCTGCTCGACCCGTACGCCCGGGCCGTCGACGGCGAACTCGACCACGGCAGCCCGCTGATCTACGACTCCTCCGACGGCGACTCGGCTGGGCACGTCCCGGTCGGCGTGGTGGTCGCGGACTCGCCGCCGCCCCCGCCGATCAGCCGGCCGGTGACGTGGAGTGAGACGGTCGTCTACGAACTGCACACGAAGGGCTTCACCAAGCTCCACCCGGACGTGCCCGAGCACCAGCGCGGCACGTACGCCGGGCTCGCGCACCCCTCCGTGATCCGGTACCTGACCGACCTCGGCGTCACCTCGGTCGAACTGCTGCCGATCCACCACTTCCTCACCGAGCCGTCGATCGCGGCCCGTGGCCTGCCGAACTACTGGGGCTACAACTCGCTGAACTACTTCAGCCCGCACGCGCCGTTCTCGTCGGCGGGTTCGGCCGGTGAGCAGGTGGCCGAGTTCAAGGCGATGGTGGCCGCGTTCCACGCCGCCGGGATCGAGGTGATCCTCGACGTCGTGTACAACCACACCGCCGAGAGCGGGACCGACGGCCCGACGCTGAGCTTCCGCGGCCTGGACAACCGGGCGTACTACCGGCTCGCCCACGGCGGCGCGATGTACGACGTGACCGGCACCGGCAACTCGGTCAACACCGCGCACCCGCAGGTCCGCCGGCTGGTGATGGACTCGCTGCGGTACTGGGTCGAGGAGATGGGCGTCGACGGGTTCCGGTTCGACCTGGCGGTGACGCTGATCCGCAACGAACGGCACGAGGTGGACACCCTCGACCACCCGTTCCTGGCCGAGGTGGCCGCGGATCCGGTGCTCGGCCGGGTCAAGCTGATCTCGGAACCGTGGGACGTCGGCCCGTACGGTTACCAGGTCGGCAACTTCGGCACGCCCTGGTCGGAGTGGAACGGCAAGTTCCGCGACAGCGTCCGCGACGTCTGGCGGAACTCCTCCGACGGCGTCAAGGACCTCGCGTACCGGCTGTCCGGCTCGAGCGACCTGTACGGCGACGACGGCCGGTACCCGTACGCGTCGATCAACTTCGTCACCGCGCACGACGGGTTCACCCTGCGCGACCTGGTCTCGTACGACCACAAGCACAACGAGGCGAACCACGAGGACAACCGCGACGGCACCGACGACAACCGGTCCTGGAACTGCGGGGTCGAGGGCGAGACCGACGACCGGGCCGTGATCGCGCTGCGCAAACGCCAGATGGCGAACCTGATGTCCACGCTGGTGCTGTCCACCGGCGTGCCGATGATCACCGCGGGCGACGAGTGCGGGCGGACGCAGTACGGCAACAACAACGCGTACTGCCAGGACAGCGAGCTCTCCTGGTTCGACTGGTCGCTGCCGGCGCAGTGGGCGGATCACCTGGCGCTGACCAAGAAGCTGCTCGCGCTCCGGGCCGCCCATCCGACGTTGCGGCAGTGGCACTACTTCTCCGGTCAGCCGGTGGTCCCGGGTGGGCGCAAGGACCTGTCCTGGATCGCGCCGCACGGTGGTGAGATGACGGATGCCGACTGGTTCGACGGGAGCCTGCGCACGCTCGGGATGTTCCTGGCCGGCGACGCGCTCCGCGGGACCGATGTCGAGGGCAACGTGTTGGTGGACCACTCGTTCCTGCTGGCGCTGAACGCGACCCCGGAAGCGCGCCAGGTCGTCGTCCCGGACGCGTCCTGGGCCCCGGCGTACGAGGTCGTCCTGGACACCTCCGAGTCCGGCGTCACCGAAGTGGAAGCCGGCGCCGTCGTACCACTCGCACCCCGCTGCCTGGTCCTGCTCCGCGCGCTGTGACCGCGGTCCCTCGCGCGGGTGAGATACGGCACTCGCGGGAGGGAAGTACCGCGCGGTGGGCGGCGACAGACTCGGTGGGGTGAACACCGCCACGGCCAGAGCGATCGGCTACCTCACCGTCGTCGCCATGCTGCCCTACCTCAGCCTCAAGACGGCCTGGCTCCTCGGCAGCGACCTGGGGCTGGCCCAGCCGGACCTGATGAGCTCGCCGGCCTTCGTGACGGGCAACCTGCTGACCGCGGCGATGGAGCTCGTCGCGGCCGTGCTGACGCTGGCCCTGGTGCGGGACTGGGGACGACGGCTGCCGGTGTGGTCGTTGCTGTTCCCGATGTGGGTCGCCGCCGGACTGCTCGCCCCGGTGATGCTGGCGGCGCCACTCGGCCTCGCCGCCGAACTGATCACCGGTGCGGGCACCGCGAGTGGGGATCCGGAGAACGGCCTGCGGGGCTGGGTGTACGCCATCGTGTACACCGGGTTCATCCTGCAGGGCCTCGGGCTTGCCGCCGCCTTCGCCCACCACGTCCGCGCCCGGTGGGGACGGACGCTCAGCGAGCGCGGGGAGTACAGCCCGGCTCGTGAGGTCCAGATCCTGGTGACCGTTGCCGTCGGCATCCTTACCGCCGTGGTCGTCGCCCTGCGGCTGTACTGGGCCCTCGGTGGGCAGGCGGGGCTGCCGGTGGCGGACCGCGATCTTCCTCAGCAGGCGATGGACGCGGCGTCGGCCGTGCTCGCATTCGCCGGACTGTTCGGGCTGGGCGTCCTGGTCTCCGGCCGGAGTCGGCGCATCTGGTGGCCGCTCGGTGCGGCGTGGATCGGCTCCGGCTCGATGCTCTGCTCGGGCCTGTACCAGGTCGTCATCCTGCTCGCTCCGGGGTCACCGTTCGACGCGGCCGGTGGGGGCGGGCTCGCTCTGGTCCTGGTCGCCCAGGTACTGGCCGGGGCGCTCGCGGCGGCCACGGGAGCGTTCCGCCTCGTCGAACTCCGGACGCCGGATCGCTCAGGCCGAGAGGCGGGACCAGCTGGTCGGGTGGGACCAGATCGCGTGCGGGCCGAGGTAGGGCCGTAACAAGGTCGTCAGGGTCGGGTCGCCCTCGCCTCGGAGCTCCGCGGTGGCGATCTGCCGGGCGGCACCGGCCAGCAGGTCGGCGACCTGGACCCGGGGATCGGTCCGCGAGTCGGCCTGTTCGAGGGTGAGCAGGCTGTCCGACTCCACCGTCAGCAGCTGGTTGAGTTGGGCGATCCGGTGGACCGTCAGGGCACTCTGCTCGTCGTGGATCACCGCGACCTGACGGCCCGGACCAGCCCAGTGCAGGCTCGTCTCCAGTAGCGCGGGGATCATCACCTCCAACGGCGGGATCAGGGTCCGGTCGTCGAAAAGCCTGTCCTGCAAGGCGAGCAGGCGCGGCCGGCCGGTCCGGATCAGCCGCAGCGGCTCGCTGATCGGCAGCGCCTCGTCCGCCTCGTACTCCGCGGCGACCGCGAGGAACGCCTCGGTCCGGGTCAGGTACTGGCCGTGGTTCTTGGCCCGCAGCAAGCTGATGAATGCCTTGAGCAACGACTTCCACCGGACCGGACCGAACGTCGCCGGACCTTGATGGTGCAGCACCCGCGCGAGCGCGACGGCACGGTGGTCCCGGTCCAGGCTCGTCCCGGTGACGTAGCTCAACTCCCCGGCGAACAGGCCGCTGATCCGTCCCGCGACCAGGAACCGCTTGTCTGTCAGCTGCACCGCCGCCTGCCCGAGCAACGGTCCGTCCGGACCGAGGAACCAGCTCAGGACCGGCCGCTGGTCGGGCCGCAGCAACTGGGCGGACTTGTACTCCCGGACCGGGTACGGCGAGCTGGCCCGGAGCAGGGCCACGCAGTCGGCGGCCGCCTCGTCATCGATCCGGACGCTGGCGTGCGCGAGTACCCGGGCGTCCTGGTCGAGCAGATTGGTCCCGGAAAACCCGGACTCGTCACAGGCGATCTCCACCACCTGCGCTGGTCCGCACTGCTCGCCTACGGGCTCGGCGGCCATGCACCCCATCATCGACCGGACCCGCGGACTTGACCACGGGTTTTGCGGCCGGACTTCACTTTGCCCCAGGGGCAGGGTGTTGAGTAGGCGCATGGCACAGGTTGTCGAGCTGACGATCAGCGAGTTCGGCCGGCGGGCGGGGCTGTCCCACAAGGCGCTGCGGTTGTACGACGTGTCCGGGCTGCTCGCCCCGGCCCGCGTCGACCCGGTCAGCGGCTACCGCCGGTACGACGAGTCGCAGCTGGAACGGGCCCGCCGGATCAGCGTGCTCCGCCAGCTCGACATGCCGCTGAGCACGATCGCGGAGGTGCTGGCCGGGTCCGACGAGGAGGCCCTGATCCGGCTGGACCGGTGGTGGGCGGCCGAGGAGGCGACCAGCGCGTCCCGGCGGGCGACGCTGGAGTACCTGCGAGACCGGCTGATCCGGGCCGGCTCACCGGGGTTGCCGCCGCGGCCGGTCCGGCTCCGCGAAGTACCGGAGACGAAGATCGCCGCGATCCGGGCCGACACCGACCAGCAGTCGCTGATGGGCGTGATCGTCACCTCGACGATGGAGATCCGGGCCCATCTGGAGGCCGCCGGCGCGGAGCTTCCGGGTGGGTCCTGGGTGATCTACCACGGCTCGGTCACCCCGGAGAGCGAGGCGACCGTCGAGGTGTGCGTCCCGTTCACCGGACTGGTCGACCCGGCCGGGCCGATCACGATCCGGGTCGAGCCCGCGCACACCGAGGCGTACTGCACGATCACCAAGGACGAGTGCGCGTATCCGCGGATCATGCTCGCCTACGACCTGCTCCAGGACGAGGTCCGCCGGGCCGCCTGGCCGGAGACCGGGTCCGTCCGGGAGATCTACCACCGGCACTTCCGCGAGCTGGCCGGCTCCGACCCGGCCGTCGACATCGCCCAGCCGATCCGGGCCGACAGCGCCCGCCCGAACCGAGGAACCGCCTGATGGACCACACCCGCCAGACCGCCTACAGCGACCCCGGCCGGTACGCCGGACTGCTGGACGCGGTCCCCACCGACATCGCCGGCCTGACCGACGTCGTCCGCAACCTGCTGATCCACTACCGAGGGGGCGAGGTCGAGTTCACCCCTGATCGGTTGGAGGAGGTGAACCACCGCTGGGTCGACGAGATCCTCGCCTGCGACCAACAGCGCAACGCGGTCCCGTTGACGACACCCCGCGAGCCGGTCGACCGCGTCGCCGGCTGCTGCCGCGACTTCACCTTGCTGGCCGTCGCGATGCTGCGGCACCAGGGGATCCCGGCCCGCAGCCGGATCGGGTTCGCGTCGTACTTCACGCCCGGGTTCCACCACGACCACGTGATCGTGGAGTACTTCGACCGCGGCCGCTGGAACCAGGTCGACCCGCAGATCGGCCCGGCCGAGCACTGGGGGTTCGACGTGCACGACATCCCGGCGGGCCGGTTCCGGTCGGCGGCCGAGGTGTGGCTGGCGTTCCGCGCCGGGGAGATCGACGGCGACCTGTACGGGGTGGCGCCGGACCTGCCGATCCGCGGCGGCTGGTTCATCCGGGACTACGTGTTCCTGCAGCTCGCGCATCTGCGGGGCGACGAGCTGCTGTTGTGGGACGGGTTCGGCGCGATGGCCGACGACCTGTCGATGGACCTCGGCCCGACCGACGAACTGGCCGCGCTACTGGTCGCCGCCGACGCCGGCGACCGGTCCGCGGACACGAAGCTGGCCGACCTGTACCGGATCGACCCGGACCTCCACCCGGGCCGGCTGATCGAGGTCCGCTCCCCCACCGGCACCCCGCCCTACCGGATCGACCTGGGCACTCGGCGGAAGCTGCCAGGGTTGTCGGACTGAACCGCCCTTTGGTCACGCCGTAAAGCCTTGAGTGGTCGGGCCGGTGAAGTTCAGGGCTACTCGAGGACGAGGCGGAACTGCTGCCGCGGGCGGCCGCCCCGGGAGGACTGGACCGACGGCATCGGCCACGCCAGGCCGGCGTCGACCAGGGTGACGAGCATGCGGCGAGCGCTGCGAGGGGTGACGCCGAGGCCGTCGGCCACGGCTTCCGCGTCGACCACGACCGGTTCGCCTGGTTTCAGCGACAGTACCTCGACGATCCGGGCCAGCGTCTCGGCGGCCTTCGACCAGCTCGTCGGCGGCTCGCTCGAAGCCGGCTGATCCGGCGGACCCGACAGGGCCGTCGCGCTGCCGTCCGGACGGACGAGGTACGCGGGCGCGTCGGTGGACGCACGGGATCGCGCCAGCGCGGCGTACGCGTGCTCCTCGGCGGCCCGGGGCGTCTCCCCTACACCGACACCGAGGTCGGTGATGATGCCCGTCTCCGCGCGGACCCGGTCGACGAACCGCGGCGACTGCAGCCGGTCGGTCAGCTGGGCGAGCGAACCACGGGTCGCCGTGATGACGAACGTGTCCGCGTCTCGCTGGGCGATGGCGACGCCGAGTTCACCGAGCTCGGCGAGCAGCAGCTGGTGCAGGCCGAGGATCAGCTCGAGGTACCGATAGCCCTGCGGCCCGCTGCTGACCGGGCGCGAGGACGGCGCGACCTGGACGACCACCATGACGATCTGCGAGTCGCCGCGGATACTGCCCGCGCCGAGCAGCGCCGCGGTGTTGAGTGCGATCCGGATCGTGTTCGCCGGCGGGATCAGCCGCAGCGCCGGGACGTCGACCTCGCTCAGCCGCTGGGCGACGGACTTCACCGTCGTCAGCGCGGTCGACGTCAGGCCCTCCTCGGACAGCTTGCGGTGGAACTCGACGAACTCGTCCACCGACCCGGTGTCGCGGTACTCCAGGGTGTGCACGCGCTCGGTGCTGACGCCGATGTCGGCGTACGCGACCTCGACCTCGGCCGCCGAGATCGAGTCGATGCTCACCCGGGACGGATCGAGGGTGCCGGCCATCAGGCCCCGGATGATGCTGGAGTACAGCGACGCGCCGCTGACCGGGACGAACGTCGACGGCACGGTGAGCTCACCGGCCTCCCGTGCCAGGTCGTACTGCAGCGGGCCGGTGAACAGGATGACGTCGACACTGCCGGCCACCTTCTGGACCTGGTCGTACGCCTGCCGTTCCCGGTCGTGCGCCGCACCGACCAGCCGCCAGTTCCGGGCGCCGGCCGCCTCCTCCATGAGCAGGATCTGCTGGACCATGTCCCGCGGGCCGACGACGCCGATGCTGACCGGCTCGTCCTCCGTCCCCCGATGCCACTGCAACTGCCGGCGCTCCTCTCTCGGACTGCCTCGGACAGTACTATCCCGGCCGCGCTCCGCCGGTCCCGGCGCGGAGGTGTCGCGGCCGATCATTTGACGGACGTCCGAAATTCCTGAAAGATCCGTCCCTAAGCCTAGGCAGTTCGGCGAGGCGGGGGCAAGAACGTCCCGCGGGACTCGGCCGGACCGACCCGTACGAGGAGGCATCCGTGCAGTTCGCCCGCGTTCGCAGAGCTCCCGGCCACGAGGTGGAGCTGGTGTCCCGCCAGTCCGACGGGAAGCTGGTCCCGCTGTCCGCGCTCGACCGTAGCGGCCTGGCCGACCCGGTCGCGCTCATCGCCCGGTTCCCCGGCGACGAGCTCGCTCGTGCGGTCGAGGAGCTGGGCGCCGCCGAGCTGCTGGACGCGGAGCAGGTGCTGTTCGAGCCGCCGGTCGCGACCTGTACCAAGGTCTGCTGCCTGGCGCTGAACTACCGCGACCACGCCGAGGAGAGCAACCTCGAGGTACCGGTCGAGCCGGTGCTGTTCTTCAAGCCGCCGTCGGCGCTGACCGGGCACCGGACCACCGTGGTCGCGCCGCGCCGGACCCGGCACCTGGAGCACGAGGTCGAGCTGGCGGTCGTCATCGGCCGCCCGACCCGGGACCTGCCGGCCGAGCGCTGGGCCGAGGCGGTCGCGGGGTACACCGTCATCAACGACATGACCGCGCGCGACCTGCAGCTGGTGAACATCGAGCGCAACGTGCCCTGGGACCAGTCCAAGGGATTCGACACCTTCGCCCCGCTCGGCCCGTACCTGGTCACGCCCGACGAGATCCCCGACCCCGGCGCGCTGCAGATGCGGCTCGAGGTCGGCGGGGCCGTCCGGCAGCAGGCGAACACAGCCCAGATGGTCTACGGCATCCCCGAACTGATCGCCAACCTGTCCGACGGCATGACGCTGCTGCCCGGTGACGTGATCGCGACCGGGACCACGGCCGGCCTGGCGCCGCTGGCCGAGGGCGACGTGATGCGCGCGACGATCGACGGCCTCGGCACGCTCGAGAACGACGTCCACTTCGGCTGAGAGGACGCCGCCATGGAGCAGGTCCGGTTCGGGCTGGTCGGGACCGGCGCGATGGCCGCCCTCACCGGCAAGGTCCTCGCCCAGACCCCGTACGCAACCGTCACCGCGGTGAGCAGCCGTACCCGCGCCAGCGCCGACGGGCTCGCCGCCGAGCAGCAGGCGTTGCAGGGCAGCAAGGTGACCGCGTACGACGACTACGAGGCCCTGATCGCGTCCGGTGAGTGCGACGCGGTCGCCGTGATGACGCCGGACCACCTGCACGCGGATCCGACCGTCGCGGCCGCGGCGGCCGGCCTGCACGTCCTCATCGAGAAGCCGCTGGCGACCTCCCTCGCCGACGCGGACCGGATGGTGGCCGCCGTCCGCGACGCCGAGGTCAAGGCGATGTGCCTGTACAACCATCGCTGGCTGCCGGTGAACGCGAAGGCCAAGCAGCTGCTCACCACGATGGGCGCCCCGATCAGCGGGTACTCCCGCAAGCACGACACCATCGACGTCCCGACCTCGATGCTGCGCTGGGCCGAGCGGACCACCTGCGCGTGGTTCCTGTCCGGCCACGACATCGACCTGGTCAGCTGGCTGTTCGGCAGTGAGGTGACCGAGGTACAGGCGATGGGGCGGACCGGGTTGCTCGCGGCCCGTGGGATCGACACCCCGGACGCGATCGTCATCCAGGCCCGGTTCGGCAACGGCGCGGTGGCGACCTTCGAATCGGGCTGGGTCAATCCGGAGACGTTCCCGACCATGATCGACAGCTACCTCAGCGTCGTCGCCGAGGGCGGCACGGTGCACGTGGACCGGCAGAAGGAGGGCGTGCTCGCGGCGACCCCGGAGTCCTTCAGCTATCCGCGGACGATGATCGAGAGCGAGATCCACGGCGTCCTGCGCGGGTCGTACCCGTTCGCCGTCGAGCACTTCGTGGACTGCGTCCGGACCGGCCGCGAACCGCTGGCCGGGATCGAGAGCTCCCGCCACGTCACCGCCGTGCTGGCGGCCGCGCACGAGGCTCTCGACACCGGCCATCGCGTCAGCGTCGGCTGACCGTCAGGCGCCGAACTTCGCGCCCCAGTTGAGGTAGGCGACGTTGCCGAGCAACCAGCCGAACCCGATCGCCTGCTGACCGTCGACCTCGGGCGTCGGCCGGTACCGGTCGTACAGCGCGAGGCTGTGCCGGTGCACCTCCGGGCTCCATGGCGCCACCTGCATCCAGCGCGGCGCCTGGTGCGCGACCGAGGCCGCACCCGTCCCGGTCCCGGCGACCGTGGTGTGGATCGAGGGCAACCCGGCCGCGTCGGTCATCGCCACGTTCTGCGTGTATGTCCGGGCGAGCCGGACCATGTCCTGGCCGGTGAAGCCCAGCTTGGCCCGGAACGCCCGGACCGCGAACTCGACGTCGATCGCACCGTGGCTGATGTCCTCGAACTGCTTCGCGCCCCGGCCCTCCGGCGTGAAGACGGACACGTCGGTCGCCGGCGAACCGGTCTTGGCGAACCCGTCGTAGACGTGACCGCCGGCAGGCCAGTAGTGCCAGCTGTACGCACCACCGGCGTCCACGGCGAGCTGCCGCGACAACATCTTCGCCATCGCCGCGACCTTGCGCCGGTACGTCGGGTCGCCGGTCACGATCGCCAGCTCGACCAGGGTCTGGCCGAGCCCGACCGACTGGTTGAGCGGCTGCTCGCACCCGTCGTACGGCAACGGCTGGCTCTTCGGCCAGATCAGGCACCCCTCGCCGTCGGTCTCGCGGTACTCCCAGTCGTGCACGGCGACCGCGTCCCGGACCGCGGCCAGGTACTCGGCCGCCTTCGCCCGGTACCGCGGATTCGCGAGCAAGGGTGGGCTCTGCCGGACGATCCGGACGAAGCTCGCGATCGGGTACGTGATCATGCCGGTGTGGACGGCGAAGATGACCGGTGCCGACAGCAACGGGAAGCTCCCGGTCACCGGATCGCCCGCGGCCGCCGGACTCTCCCGGACATCGCGAACGGTCACCATCAGCGGGCCGATCGGCGCCTGGTACACCCGCGTGACCGCGTAGTCCGGGCTCGACGGGTCCATCGTCAGGTTCGCAGCCGTCTCGGTCCGGTTGGTCTGCGTGTTCACCAACTTCAGCGTGAAGGTCCCGGCCCGGGACCCGGCCTGGACCGACACGGTCGTGGTGTCGGCGTACGACAAGCCCGACCGGACCTCGAGCGTCGGCCGGCCGTCGGCGTCCTTCAAGGTGGTGAAGCCGACCGTGTACGGGTGGTCGGCGCGCCAGGCCGGTTCGGACCGGCCGCGGTAGTCGGTCACGCCGCGCTCGCTGTCGCGAACCGACAGCACCTGGTCGATGTTCTCGATCAGCCGGTCCAGGTAGTACGGGGCCTTGTAGGTCTCGTACATCCGGACCAGGCCGAGCAGCACGTACGACTGGCTCCACGCCAGCATCCCGGACCGGCCGTCGGCGTTGGTGTTGTCGTTGGGCTGGTCCGGCTGACCGGGTGACCCCTGCTGGAACAGGCGGTCCCAGTCGTCGAAGGTCCGGCGGGCGGTGTAGTCGACCGTCGCGGCGTGCGCGGACGGGGTCAGCAGACTAGAACCGGCCATCACGCCAGCGGCGGTCAGGCCGCTCACGCGCAGGAAGTCACGGCGGTTCGGTCCGGATGGGCGGAAGGACTGCATCGGGCTACCTCCAGCGGATCGGGGTACGGCAGAACTCGAAGGGAACGGCTTCGGTACTCCCCCGTGATGACCGTCAGAGCGCGGCCAGGGCGGCGGTCACCGCCCGCAGCGTCTCCTCGATGTCGTCCTCGGTGTGCGCGGTCGACAACAGCCACAGACCGCGCGGCACGATGTTGACCCCGCGGTCCTGCAGTTCGGCGTGGAACCGGGCCGCCAGCGCGCGGTCGATCCCGGCGAAGTCCCGGTAGTCGCGCACCTCGGTGGCCTCGGTGAAGTAGGTCTGGAACGCGGCCCCGACTCCGTCGACCAGCAACGGGATCCCGGCCGCGGCGGCGGCTTCGCGCAGCCCGGCCATCAGCCGGCGGCCGTTCGTCTCCAGCCGGCCGTACAGCGCGTCGCGCTGCTCGTCCAGGATCGTCAGGGTGGCGTTCGCCGCGGCCATCGCCACCGGGTGCGAGTTGAAGGTACCGGCGTGGCCGACCTTGCCGGACGCGATCGTCTCCATCACGGCGGCGCGGCCGACGAGCGCCGACGCCTGCATGCCACCGGCCATCGCCTTGCCGAAGGTGGCCAGGTCGGGCGTCACGCCGAGGAGTTCCTGGGCGCCACCGGGTGCGACCCGGAACCCGGTGATCACCTCGTCGAAGATCAGCAACGTGCCGTGCTCGTCACACAGGTCCCGGACCCCTTCGAGGTAGCCGGGCGACGGCAGGATCGCGCCGCTGTTGCACAGGATCGGCTCCATGATCACGGCCGCGAGCTCGCCGCGGTGCTCGGCCATGGTGGCTTTCAGCGCGTCGAGGTCGTTCCAGCGGACCACGACGAGATCGCCCTCGGCCGACGGCGGCTGACCGAGGGTCCCAGGCACCGGGACGGGCGCGTCGGCGGAACCGGCCTGGTCGAGCGCGGGGTGCAGGGAGTACAGCACCGGGTCGAACCAGCCGTGGTAGTGCCCCTCGAACTTCAGCACCTTCGGCCGCCCGGTGTGGCCCCGCGCCAGCCGCAGCGCGCCGTGCACTGCCTCGGACCCGACGCTGTTGAACCTGACCAGCTCGGCCGACGGCACCATCGAGCAGAGCCGCTCCGCGACCTCGATCTCGAGCCGGTGCTGCGCGGCGTACGACATGCCACGGCCGGCCTGGTCGGCGACGGCCCCGACCACCTCGGGTGGGCAGTGTCCGAGGACGGACGGGCCCTGGCCCAGCACGTAGTCGAGGTAGGAGTTGCCGTCCACGTCCCAGAGCCGGGACCCGGCCGCGTGGTCGACGTACAGCGGCGTCCCGGCGGAGCGGCGGGCGTCGCTAGATACCCCACCGGCGATCACCTTCCGCGCCGACCCGAACAGGGCCGCGGCGTTCGTCAGATTCCTTGCCATGTGCAACTACTCCTCGTCGGTCGAGCCCGGGCGGCCGGCCCGGCGCGAGCAGCCTGGTGGGAATAATGCGCCCGACACATTGCCTGTATCGGTCGTCCGTAATAGCGTCACACTGCCATCCGTAACTCACTCGGGTCAAGGAGTCCAGCAGATGACTCACGAACCTCCCCTCTCCCGCCGCACGGTCCTGCGCGGCTCGGTCCTGGCCGGCGCCGCCGCGGCCGTGCCGAGCTGGACCGTCCTCGGCACCGCCACCAGCGCAGCCGCCGCCGGACTTCCGGCCACCCCGGCGGCCGGACCGGTCAAGACGGCCACCACCTACTACACGGCCGAGCGGGTCCGTGCCGCCCGCGAGAACGTCGCCCGGTACGCCTGGGCGCAGCAGCTCCGCGACACCGCGGTGACCGGCGCCGACCGGTTGCTCGGCAAGGGCGACGACTGGATCTGGTCAGCGGTGACCACCCAGGGTCTCCCCCGCAGCTACGCCGTGAACCAGCTGCTCGGCTCGCCGATCACGGGCACGGACATCTACGAGTTCGGCAACTACCCGTGGCGGGCGGACCCTTACGGACGTCCGTGGAAGCTGGTCGACCCGTCGAGCGACTACGTGTTCCCCACCAACGACTTCTGGGCGTTCTACCAGAGCGGCCTGGACGAGCACGGCAACTTCGACCGCGACCGGGGCGACCCGCAGTACCTGGTGAACACGCTCTACCCCGAGCGCGGCCCGGACTGGGGCGTCGAGGACGGGTTCGGCTGGATCGATGCCGACGGCAACAAGTGGACGTTCGCGGCGTACTACAACCACTGGTTCGCCTGGTACGGGCCGACCTCGGTGGTGGGCCATCTGGCCACGCTGCGGGACGCGTACCTGCTCACCGGCGACCTGCGGCACGCCCACGCGGGCCTGGTGATGCTGGACCGGATCGCCGACGTCTACCCGGCGATGGACACCGCGCCGTACCCGCGCAGCGAGGGGTACCTGCACTCCGACGGCCTGACCGGTCTCGGCAAGGTGATCGGCTCGATCTGGGAGACCTCGCTGATCCGGGACGTGGCCGCGGCGTACGACGCGTTCTTCCCCGCGATCGCGACCACGGACGAGGCCGGTGTGGTCCCGTTCCTGGCCGCGAAGGCGACCGGGTACGGGCTACCGGCCAAGGACAGCCCGGCCGCGATCCGGGCCAACATCGAGACCGGCGTGCTGCGCCAGATCGAGCCGGCCGTCCGGGCCGCCAAGATCCGCGGCAACTTCGGTATGCACCAGTCGACGCTCGCGATGGCGGCCGTGGTCCTCGACGACCCGGTGGCCTCACCGCAGTGGATCGACTTCGTCTTCCAGCCCGGCGAGTTCATCAACACGCCGACGCGCAAGGAGATCACCGGCGGCGACGTGTCCGGGACCCTGGTCGACGACGTGGACCGCGACGGCAACGGCAACGAGGCCGCGCCGCACTACAACGACCTGTGGATCGACCAGGTCAAGGGCATCGCCGACATCCTGGCCGGGTACTCGCGCTACCCGACCGCGGATCTGTACGCGCATCCGAAGTTCGCGATGATGCACCGGGCCCGGCTCGCACCGACCATGCTGAACCGGTACGTGCCGCCGATCGGGGACAGCGGCTCGACCGGTAACCCGGGTCTGCTCGGCACGGCCCGGGACCACGTGCGCGCCTTCGAGCGGTACCAGCGACCCGAGGACGCGCAGGCGGCGTACCTGCTGAACGGGAACAGTGCCGACGGGCTGTACGGCGATCTCTACAGCACCGACGTCGCCGGGACGGCCGAGAAGATCCAGCAGATCGTCGAGCACACCGGTCCGCTCGCGCTCAAGAGCCACAACCACACCGGGTACGGGTTCGCCGCACTCCGCGACGGCAGCGATGCGCAGGGCCGGGCGGCGAGCCTGTACTACGGGCGCACCGCCGGGCACGGGCACAAGGACACCCTCAACCTGGGGCTGTGGGCGTTCGGCGTCGACCTGCTCCCCGACCTCGGCTACCCGGAGTTCGCGGACCGGTCGAACCGGCGCGCGGAGTGGAACGGCAACACGATCGCGCACAACACGGTGGTGGTCGACGCGTCCCCGCAGAAGCCCAACATCGTCGGCCTGCCGATGGGGTTCGCCGACGGGGAGAACGTGAAGTTCGCCGACGTCGCGGCCCCCGCCGTGTACTCGCAGGCGTCGCTGTACCGGCGGGCGACGGCGCTGATCCGGGTGGACGCGCAGAACGCGTACGCGGTCGACGTCTTCCGCGTTGCCGGAGGCAACCAACACCACTTCTCCCTGCACGCCGCCGAGGGGCCGGTGACCAGTACCGGCCTCGACCTGGTCGCACAACCGACCGGGACGTACGCGGGACCCACCATCCAGCAGCCGCCCGACACCGCGCCCGCCCGGCCGACGGCGAACGGGTTCGACTGGCTCGGCAACGTCTCGCGGGCGACGGCGCCGGCTCCCGGGTTCACCCTCGACTACGCGGTCAAGGACACCTGGAACGTGCATCCGACCGACCCGGACCTGCATCTGCGGGCAACCCTGCTGACCGAGTTCGAGGAGGTCGCGCTGGCCGACGGCGTGCCGCCCCGGAACAAGCCGGGCAACCCGAAGAGCCTGCGGTACCTGATCGGGCGGCGGCGCGGGACGAATCTGGCCAGCCAGTTCGTCACGGTGTTCGAGCCGTACGTCGGGACCCCGGTCATCAGCCGGATCAGCCGGGTCCCGGTGACGTCCGACGACGGCACCTGGGCCGAGCACGAAGTGGCCGCGGTGAAGGTGGAGCTCGCCAACGGCCGGACCGACTACGTGATCGGCTCGCTGCGGACCGACCTGACCTTCCGGGTCGACGGGCAGTTCACCTTCCGTGGTTCGTTCGGGGTGCTCGCGGTTCGGCAAGGGCGTGGGGAGTTCGCGTTCAGCCACGGGTCGACCTTGCTGAATCCGGGGCTGCCGGCTCCTGGTGCCGCGGCCGCGATGACCGCTCCGGCACCGGCTCTCACGGGGACCGTGCAGGACTTCACCCGGGAGCTGAGTTCCACCAACCGGCTGGTCCTGACCCTGCCCGCGAAGCCGCCCGCCGGGACGATCGCCGGTCTCGCCGGGCAGTACGTGTACGTGGACAACGACGGGGTCCGGAACGCGGTGTACCGGATCGTGGGTGCGCGCGAATCCGGTGGCCGGACGGTCGAGCTGGATCTCGGCGAGACCACGTTGATCCGCAGCTACCTCGGGACGGACCCGGACGCCGGCTACCGGTACGACGTCGCCGTCGGCGCGGCGGCCCGGATCCCGGTCACCCGGCAGTGGAGGGCGTGACCACGGCAACCGTGAGGACATGCACGAGGGGCGCCACCCCCGTTGTCGGGTGGCGCCCCTCGTGGTGCATGGGACCTGTCAGAACTCCGAGCCGGCCGGCAGGTCCGGGGACTCCGGGTCGTCGGGGTCGGACGGGCCGGCGGCCAGACCGAGCTCGGCGGAGCTGGCCAGCATGCCGTTCTTCGGCAGCACCCGGACGGTGTAGCCGAACGGGCCGGTGCGGTCCAGCTTCAGCTCGCCCTCGAACCGGTGCCGGTTGCCCTCGTAGGTCTCGGCCAGCCGCAGCGAGACGCCGACCGCGTCCTTGATCTCGTCGGCCGAGTCGACCCGGCCGTGCAGCGCCTCGACGTCGATGTCCTCGGGCGTCAGCTCACCCAGCGACACGAACGCGCGGATGCCGACCGTGGTGCCGAGCTGCGGCACGTCGCCGAGTCCCTGCAGCTCCACGTGGTCGACCCGGACCTGCGGCCAGGCCTCGCGGACCTTGCGCTTCCAGCCGGCCAGGTCCCGAGCGCCGTCGTACGTCGCGTTCAGCTGCCGCGACGAGCGCGCGGCCGGGACGTACAGCTGCTCGACGTAGTCGCGGACCATCCGGGTGGCGAGCACCTTCGGGCCGAGCTCCTTGATCGTGTGCCGCAGCATCTCGATCCAGCGGCCCGGCACCTCACCGTCGTAGAACCGCGGCGCGACCTGCTTCTCGATCAGGTCGTACAGCGCGTGCGCCTCGAGGTCGTCGCGGCGGTCGGTGTCCTCGATCCCCTCCGCGGACGGGATCGCCCAGCCGAACTCGTCGTCGTACCACTCGTCCCACCAGCCGTCCCGGATGGACAGGTTGAGCGCACCGCACAGCGCAGCCTTCATACCGGACGTGCCGCACGCCTCGTACGGGCGGAGCGGGTTGTTCAGCCAGACGTCGCAGCCCGGGTACATCGGCTGGGCCAGCGCGATGTCGTAGTCGGGCACGAACACGATCCGGTGCCGGATCTCCGGGTCGTCGGCGAACCGGACCATCTCCTGGATCAGCTTCTTGCCGCCCTCGTCGTGCGGGTGCGCCTTGCCCGCGATGACGATCTGCACCGGCCGCTCCGGGTGCAGCAGCAGCGCCTTCAGCCGGGCCGGGTCGCGCAGCATCAGCGTCAGCCGCTTGTACGACGGGACGCGGCGGGCGAAGCCCATCGTCAGCACGTCCGGGTCGAGGATCTCGTCGACCCAGCCGAGCTCGGCCTCGCTGGCGCCCCGGTTCAGCCAGGACGCCCGGACCCGGGCCCGGGTGTCGTCGATGAACCGCTGCCGCAGAACCCGCTTGGTCTCCCAGATCTGCGCGTCGGTGGTCTTGTCCAGGCCCTCGAAGATGCCGTCGGACTCGGCCGTGTCGGTCCGGGCGTAGGTCAGGTCGTGGATCTCCCGGGCCACCCAGGTCGGCGCGTGCACGCCGTTGGTGATCGAGGTGATCGGCACGTCGGCCGGGTCGAAGCTCGGCCACAGCCCGGAGAACATCCCCCGGCTGACCACCCCGTGCAGCTTGGACACGCCGTTGGCGCGCTGGGCCAGCCGCAGGCCCATGATCGCCATGTTGAACACACCCGGGTCGCCGCCCTCGAAGTCCTCGGCACCGAGGCCGAGGATCCGGTCGATCGGCACGTCGCCGAACACGTCCGGCGAGAAGTGCTGCTGGATCAGCTCGACCGGGAACCGGTCGATGCCGGCCGGGACCGGGGTGTGGGTGGTGAACACGGTGCCGCCACGGGCCACCTCGAGCGCGGTGTCGAAGTCCAGGCCCTGGTCGGCGGCGAGCTCGCGGATCCGCTCGATGCCGAGGAAGCCGGCGTGCCCCTCGTTGGTGTGGAACACCTCCGGCGCCGCGTGGCCGGTGATCCGGCAGTACGTCCGGACCGCGCGCACGCCGCCGACGCCGAGCAGCAGCTCCTGCAGCAGCCGGTGCTCGGTATTGCCGCCGTACAGCCGGTCGGTGACCTCGCGCTCGGCGGGCTCGTTCTCCTCGATGTCGGAGTCGAGCATCAGCAACGGCACCCGGCCGACCTGGGCGACCCAGATCTGCGCGTGCAGCTGCCGGCCGCCCGGCAGGGTCAGGGTGACCGTGGCCGGCTTGTCGCCATCGCGGAGGAGGGTGATCGGCAGCCCGTCCGGGTCGACCAGCGGGTACCGCTCCTGCTGCCAGCCCTCGCGGTTCAGCGACTGCGCGAAGTAGCCGTGCCGGTAGAGCAGCCCGACACCGATCAGCGGGACGCCGAGGTCGCTGGCGGCCTTCAGGTGGTCGCCGGCCAGGATGCCCAGACCACCCGAGTACTGCGGCAGCACGTGGGTGATGCCGAACTCAGGGGAGAAGTACGCCACCGAGCTGACCGGGGAACCCGCGTCGGCCTGGAACCAGCGGTGGTCGGACACGTACCCGGTCAGGTCGGACACGGCCAGCTCGAGCCGGCGCAGGAACGCGGGGTCGTTCGCCAGCTCGTCGAGCCGGGCCGCCGGGACCTCGCCGAGGAGCTTGACCGGGTCGCCACCGGTGCTGCGCCACAGCTGCGGGTCGACAGCCTCGAAGACGTCCTGGGTCTCGGGGTGCCAGGCCCAGCGCAGGTTGTTCACCAGGGTGCCGAGGCCGGTCAGCGGCTCGGGCAGGACAGGGCGGACGGAGAATCGTCGTATCGCTCGCACCGGGACACCGTACCGGCCCAAGGTGCCCCGGGCACCCTCGGGATGCATCGATTTTGCAACGCGAGCAAGTTCTTGCAGGCTTCGTCGCGGGGTGTGAGCGACGACGTTCCGCAGTGTGGACCGAACCGTGATGCCCGCATGACGTGGTCTGCGTCCGGGAACCGATAACGTCAGACCTGTCACTGCCGTTGTTCCATCCGCGAGTCGGAAAGCGAGTTCATCGACCACCATGACTGGGCGCATCCCGATCACCGACGTCACCCCGACCGTCGACGCCGGAGCGTATCCGGCCAAGGCCTCGGTCGGCGAGACGTTCACCATCGCGGCCACGGTCTTCCGGGAGGGCCATGACGCGGTGAACGCGAACGTCGTGCTGACCTCCCCGTCCGGGCAGACCCGGCGGATGCTGATGAGCCCGGTCGGCCAGGGCACCGACCGCTGGACCGTCGAGGTGACCCTCACCGAGCAGGGCGCCTGGACGTTCGCGGTCGAGGGCTGGAGCGATCCGTACGGGACCTGGCGGCACAACGCCGAGATCAAGGTGCCGGCCGGGCTCGACGTCGACCTGATGTTCGCCGAGGGCGCCGCCTTCTTCGACCGGGCCGCGGCCGGGGTACCGCCGGCGGTGCGGCTGGACCGGGCCACCCTGACCGACGCCGCGCACGCCTTGGCCAACGGCGCGCTGCCGCCCGAGGCCCGGCTCGCCGCCGGCATCTCGCCGCAGGTCCGCGCCGCCCTCGGCCGTTACCCGGTGCGCGAGCTGATCACGTCGTCCGAGACGTACCCGGTCTGGGTGGACCGCGAGCGCGCGCTCTACGGCAGCTGGTACGAGTTCTTCCCGCGGTCGGAGGGCGCCGAGTTCGACGAGTCCACCGGTGCGTGGAAGTCGGGCACCTTCAGGACCGCGGCGAAGCGGCTCGACGCGGTCGCCGCGATGGGCTTCGACATCCTCTACGTGCCGCCGATCCACCCGATCGGGACGGCCTTCCGCAAGGGCCCGAACAACACCCTCGACCCGAAGCCGGGCGACCCCGGGTCGCCGTGGGCGATCGGCTCCGAGGACGGCGGCCACGACGCGATCCACCCCGAGCTCGGCACCTTCGAGGACTTCGACCACTTCGTCGCCCGGGCCCGCGAGGTCGGGCTCGAGGTGGCGATCGACCTGGCCCTGCAGGCGTCCCCGGACCACCCGTGGGTCAAGGAGCACCCGAAGTGGTTCTCGGTCCGCGCCGACGGCTCGATCGCGTACGCGGAGAACCCGCCGAAGAAGTACCAGGACATCTACCCGATCAACTTCGACAACGATCCCGAGGGCATCTACGCCGAGGTGCTGCGGGTGGTGAAGCTGTGGATCTCGCACGGCGTCACCGTGTTCCGGGTCGACAACCCGCACACCAAGCCGGTGAACTTCTGGGAGTGGCTGCTCGGCGAGGTCCGCAAGACCGACCCGGACGTGGTCTTCCTGTCCGAGGCGTTCACCCGCCGGCCGATGATGCGGGAGCTGGCCAAGGTCGGCTTCCACCAGTCGTACACCTACTTCACCTGGCGCAACGAGAAGTGGGAGCTGGAGGAGTACCTGCGCGAGCTGACCGAGGAGACCGGGCACGTCCTGCGGCCGAACTTCTTCGTCAACACGCCGGACATCCTGACCGCCTACCTGCAGTACGGCGGGCCGGGCGCGTTCAAGATCCGGGCCGCGATCGCCGCCACCTCGTCGCCGGCCTGGGGCGTGTACGCGGGGTACGAGCTGTTCGAGCACGTCGCGCTGCGGCCGGGCTCCGAGGAGTACCTGGACACCGAGAAGTTCCAGCTCCGGCCGCGGGACTGGGAGGCGGCCGAGCGCGAGGGCCGCACGCTGGCGCCGTACCTGACGCTGCTCAACAACGTCCGCCGCCGGCACCCGGCCCTGCAGCAACTGCGCAACCTGAGCCTGCACAACGTCGAGGACGACGCGATCATGTGCTACTCCAAGCGCGTGACCGGCGCCGACGGCCACACCGACACCGTCATCGTCGTGGTCAACACCGACCCGCACTCGGTCCGCGAGTCGATGGTGCACCTCGACATGGCCGCGCTCGGCATGCGTCCCGAGGACACCTTCACCGTCTACGACGAGGTCAGCGGCGCCACCTGGCGCTGGGGCCAGCAGAACTACGTCCGCCTCGACCCGAACGGCGACCCGGCGCACATCCTCGCCGTCCGCCGCGGGCAGGCGTAGGCACAGCAAGATCCTGCGGATCGGGGCAGGTCCCTGCCAACAGCGGGGACCTGGCCCGCCGCGTCGCTAGTCTCACCGCATGCACGTATCGAGGCGGTCACGGAAGGCGATGGCCGCCGTGGTGGCGATCGGTGTCGTCCTGGCCGGTACGGCCTGCGGCTCGGACTCCGGCGCGGCGCCTCCGCCGTCGCCCTCGACCCCGACCCCGTCGCCCACCCCCAGTCCTCCGCCGACCACGTCCGCCTTCGATGCGGCCCGGCACGCCGCGTGCGGAGGACAGCCCTTCAACCCGCGCGCCGTCCGTCCGCTCAGCCGCCGGATGCGCGCGTACAAGGGCTCCGGGATCCACCCGGTGCAGCTCGTCCAGATGTACTCCTACGACTTCTCCCCCGAGCTGCCACTGGCCTGGAACGCGGCCAGCGGGCCGATCATGGCGACCCAGCTGGTGCTCTGCGAGTACGTCGACGGCAAGTACCGCGGCAAGATCGTCGACCAGTGCACGTACCAGCAGGCCGACGGGACCACGAAGACGGTGAACGTCCGGCGGACCCGGTTCCTCTACCGGTTGTTCGAGGCGTCGACCGGGCGGCCGGTCACGACCTTCACGGTGATGGGTTCGCAGTCGGCCTGTCCACGGTCGCCGCAGACCACCGCGAAGGAGTATCCGCAGTACGTCGACGGTCCCGACCTCGTCACCAAGCTCAAGCCGTACGCCACCGGACCGGCCCGGCACGCTTGACCTGCCGTCAGCCGGCGCGCAGACCCCTGATGGCCGGCCGCTGGTGATCGGCCAGCCGGAACCCGGTACCGCGGACGGCGTCGATGGTGACCGTCGTGCCCAGCTCGTCCAGCTTGCGCCGCAAGCGCTTCACCAGTGAGTGCACGTCCGCGGTCCCGCGCTGATGCCGGTTCCGCCAGACCGCCTGATGCAGCGCCTCGTACGTCCAGACCCGCACCGGCTCGGTCATCAACCGGGTCAGCAGGTCGTGTTCGAGATCGGTCAACGGCACCTCCCGGCCCCGCCACTGCGCGACCGACCTGGCCGAGTCGATCGCGAGCACGTCCGGTCCGGCCCGGTGCGCGGGTCCCGGACCGCGGGCAGCCGTGGGCCGGGCGACCGGTTCGGCCTCGGGCTCGGGCTCGGGTGGCTCGGGCTGCTCGGGCGGCACCGGGGGCTGGGTGGCCGGCGTGAGGAGTTTGCGGAGTTCGTCGAGGCTGGACACGAGCAGCAGCGGCGCGACGTCGTCGACGAGTTCGGCGAGCCGGACACGTTCGTCCAGCGAGGCGGCGACGGCGATGAGCAGCGGGAACGGCTGCTGGGTCGAGCTGAGATCCAGGGCGCCGTCGCTCGGGGCGGGAACACGGGCGGTGACCATTCGATCACGATGTCAACCGCTGCCTCGAATCGTCAACGGATTGCCAAACTCTGACCGAACTTGCCCAGAATGCCCGAACCGCTAGTGACATCTTGCTCACGAACTGTGCTTGTTCACGTTCACATCTGACACATAAGGTCCCAATCGGGTCCGAGGCGTCACACCTCGCGACCTGGGGGGCACGGTGCGTTCGCAGAACCGGTTCAGCCTGCGAACCCCGATCCTCCGCACGTTGGCTCGGGGGCCGACTCGGGGATGTCAAGTGAGGGGCTGCAATGTCACATCAACGACGAAGGGGACTCGCCAGATCACTGGTGGGTGCCCTCGCGGCGGTCGCGGTCGTCACGACCGGTCTCGCCGCGTCCGGCCTGGCCGCCCAGGCCGCACCGCCCACGAAGCCGGAGGCCACCCCGGCGAGCAAGATCAAGCCTGAGGTGATGGCCAAGCTCGAGGGCAAGGACGCCAAGGAGGCGACGGACTACTGGGTCCGGTTCACCGCCAAGGCCGACCTCAGCAAGGCGAGCACGATCACGGACTGGACCCAGCGGGGCACCGCGGTCGCCGCGGCGCTGAAGAAGACCGCCGCGGAGAGCCAGGCCAAGGTGAAGGCCGAACTGGACTCGCAACACGTGAAGTACCAGGCGTTCTGGGGCACCAACGCGATCCGCGTCTCCAGCGGCTCGCTGACGCTGGCCCAGAACCTGGCCGGGCACGCCGAGGTGGAGGGGATCTACAACCCGACCACGATCGAGGTCCCGAAGGTCACCCAGGGCAAGGACGAGCGGCAGATCAACTCGCTCGAGTGGGGCCTGGCGAACATCAACGCCGACGACGTCTGGTCGCAGTACGGCGACAAGGGCGAGGGCATCGTCATCGCCAACATCGACACCGGCGTCCAGTACGACCACCCGGCGCTGGTCGGCTCTTACCGGGGCAACCTGGGCGGCGGCCAGTTCGACCACAACTACAACTGGTTCGACGCGGCCGGCACCTCGCCGAGCGCGCCCGCCGACAACAACGGCCACGGCACCCACACGATGGGCACGATGGCCGGGGACGACGGCGCCGGTAACCAGATCGGGGTCGCCCCCGGGGTGAAGTGGATCGCCGCGAACGGCTGCTGCCCGAGCGACGCCGCGCTGATCACCTCCGGTGAGTGGATGCTGGAGCCGACCAACCTCGCCGGGCAGAACCCGGACGCGAGCAAGCGGCCGAACATCATCAACAACTCGTGGGGTTCGACGCTGCCCTCCAACGACCCGTTCATGGAGGACATCACGCTGGCCTGGACGGCCTCCGGCATCTTCGGTGCCTGGTCGAACGGGAACAGCGGCCCCGCCTGCCAGACCAGCGGCTCTCCGGGCAGCCTGGTCAGCAACTACTCGGCCGGCGCCTACGACATCAACAACAACATCGCGTCGTTCTCCGGCCGTGGGGTCGGGCAGAACGGTGAGATCAAGCCGAACCTCTCGGCGCCGGGCGTCAACGTGCGCTCCAGCGTTCCGGGCAACGCGTACGCGAGCTTCAACGGCACCTCGATGGCGTCCCCGCACCTCGCGGGCACCGTCGCGCTGCTGTGGGCCGCCTCGCCGGCACTGAAGGGCGACGTCACGGCCACCCGTGCGCTGCTCGACAACTCGGCCGTCGACAAGGCGGACAGCCAGTGCGGCGGCACCACGGACGACAACAACGTCTACGGTGAGGGTCGGCTGGACGCGCTCGCGCTGCTGAACGCCGCCCCGATCGGCGACACCGGCACGCTGTCCGGCAAGGTCACCAAGACCGACGGCAGCGCGCTCCCGGGGGCGACGGTCACCGTCACCGCCGAGGGCCAGCCCGACCGCGCCCTGACCAGCGGCACCGACGGCGCGTACTCCGCCGTCCTGCCCGCCGGTGAGTACGGTCTGACGATCGCCGCGTTCGGCTACAAGGGCCAGACCGCGACCGCGACGATCACCGCGAACGCCACCACCACGAAGAACTTCAGCCTCGAGGCCGCTCCGACGGTCAACGTCGGCGGCACCATCACGGACGGCTCCGGCCACGGCTGGCCGCTGTACGCGAAGGTGAGCGTCGAGGGCCCCGGTGGCGTGTTCGACTACACCACCCCGACCAACGGCCGGTACAGCTTCAAGGTGCCGTCGAGCGCGTCGTACACGCTCAAGGTCGAGGCGCAGTACCCGGGCTACCAGACGGTCAGCCAGCCGATCGCGGTCGGCACCGGCAACCTGACCAAGAACGTCGCGGTGCCGGTCCGCAGTGACGCCTGCACCACCGCCCCCGGTTACAAGTACGGCTCCGACGGGGTCTACGAGACGTTCGACGCGAAGACGACGCCGAGCGGCTGGACCGTGGTGGACAACAAGGGCAACGGCCAGACCTGGAAGTTCGAGGACCTGGGCAACCGGGGCAACCTGTCCGGCGGTTCCGGCGGCTTCGCCATCGTCGACAGCGACGAGTACGGCTCCGGCCAGCAGCAGGACACCTCGCTGGTCAGCCCGGTGATCGACCTGACCGACGTGGCCACCCCGGTGGTCAAGTTCAACCAGGACCTGAACTGGCTCGGCGGCGAGAAGGCCGACGTGGACCTGTCGATCGACGGTGGGACCACCTGGACCACCCTGGTCAGCCAGGCCGCCGACACCCGCGGCGTCAAGGAGATCGCGATCCCGCAGGCGGCCGGCCAGGCCGCGGTGCAGGTCCGCTTCCACTACTACGACGCCCAGTACGAATGGTGGTGGCAGGTCGACAACGTCCTCGTCGGCAGCGCCGTCACCTGTGAGCCAGTCGGCGGCGGCCTCGTCGTCGGCAACGTGAAGGACGCCAACACCGGCGGGTTCGTCAACGGCGCCGTCGTCACCCGTGACGACAAGGCGACCGAGACCGCGACCACGGTCGCGACGCCGGACGACAGCGGCCTGAACGACGGCTTCTACTGGCTCTACTCGGCGGACTCCGGCGCCCACGGCTACACCGCCAAGGCCGGCAACTACGTCGCCTCGAGCCAGAGCGTCGACGTCGAGGCCGACTGGGTCACCGCGGCCGACTTCTCGCTCGCGGCCGGCCGCCTGTCGGTCACCCCGGGCGCGATCGACGCCACCCTGAAGATGCCCACCGGCAAGGTCACCAAGTCCTTCACGGTCAAGAACACCGGCGGCGCGCCGGTGGACGTGAAGTTCGGTGAGCGCGACGGCGGGTTCGAGATCGAGAACGCGGACGGCAGCAGGACCACCAAGGCGGACGTGCTGTCCGGCGACGGTGCCCCGCTGCAGCGGCTCGCGGTGGAGACCTCGTTCGCCAACCAGCTGGCGGGCAAGATGGCCGGCAAGCCGGCCGTCGCGAAGCCGCTCGCGGCGCCGTGGGCCGACATCGCCGACTACCCGGCCACCGTGATGGACAACCGGGTCGTCAACCTGGACGGCAAGATCTACTCGATTGCCGGCGGCAACGGGAGTGCGTCGACCGCGAACAGCTACGTGTACGACCCGGCCACGCTGGCCTGGACCGCGATCGCCCCGCTGCCGGGCGCGCGGAACGCGATCACCGTCGGCGCCGTCGGCGGCAAGATCATCGCCAGCTCCGGTTGGGGCGCTTCCGGACCGGACGCCGGCACCTGGGCGTACGACCCGGCCGCCAACACCTGGACCGCCCTCGCCGCCAACCCGGCGCCGCGGGCCGCCGCGGGCCAGGCGGTCCTGGACGGCAAGCTGTACGCCGTGGGTGGCTGCACCACGTCGTCCTGCACGCCGATGTCCAACACGGTCGTCGCCTACGACGCCGCCAGCAACATCTGGGAGACCAAGGCCAACTACCCGAAGTCGGTGGCGTTCGCTTCCTGCGGCGCGATCGACGGGCAGCTGTACTGCTCGGGTGGTAACGACGGCTCGGCCGCCCACAAGGCGTCCTACGTGTACGACCCGAGCGCGAACTCCTGGTCGCCGATCGCCGACGCCCCGGCCGACCACTGGGCGGCATCCTTCGCCGTCGCCGGTGGCAAGCTGCTCGTCGTCGGCGGTGTCCAGACCGGTGCCGTGACGAACGCGGGCTTCGCGTTCGACCCGGCCGCCGGTACCTGGGCCGCGCTGCCGAACGCCAACATGCCGCGGTACCGCGGTGGGGCGGCGTGCGGCTTCTACAAGGTCGGTGGTTCGTCCGGCGGCTTCACCGCGACCGTGGACAGTGAGGCCCTGCCGGGTCTCGAGGACTGCTCCGAGTCGTCGGCCGACGTCAGCTGGCTGAGCATCGACAAGACCGAGGCCACCCTGGCCCCGGGTGCCAGCACCACCGTCAAGGTGACGCTCAACGCCAGCGTCGACCAGCCGGGCAAGTACCTCGGCTCGGTGACCATCGGCGAGAACACCCCGTACTCCGTGGACGCGGTCGGCGTGACCATGAACGTCACCCCGCCGAACACCTGGAGCAAGCTGCTGGGCACCGTCACCGGGGTAGCCACCTCCGGCGCGACCGCCCCGCTGCCGGGTGCGATCGTCCAGGTCGACTCCTGGGCGCAGTCGTACACCTTCATCACGGACAACCAGGGCAAGTACGCCTACTGGCTGGACCGCCGCAACAACCCCCTCACCCTCATCGCCGCCAAGGACGGCTACAAGCCCCAAACCCGCACCACCCGCCTGCTGGCAGGCGAGCCGGTCGTCGAGGACTTCGCCCTGAAGTCCATCAAGTAACCACGACCTAGCACTCCCCCGGCCCCACCCAGGCACGTCCTGGGTGGGGCCGGGGCCTTTGTCCCTCGCGGCTACCACCACCGCACTCCCCACCACTCGCTAGCGCGTTGTTTCGCCGATAGCGCGTTACACCACGCCATCCATCCAACAACCCGCCATCGGCGCAACTTCGCGGCAGCAGCCAGCAGTCTTCGCGTATCCCCCGCCGCCTTCGGTAGGCGCTGCTCAGATCTGGGCAGCCGGTCGGTCTCATCCTTCCTGGGTGATCCCCGGACGACCTGGTGGGCGTGGAATCCAGGGGGGAGGTCGCCGATGACGCAGTACCCGCTGCCGCCGCCCGGGTCCGCTGCCGTGGAGAGACGGTCGGCCGGTCCGTTCCTGACCCGGGTCACCTACGTGCGGCCCGACGGTTCCCGGGTTCGGTGGAGTTCGCGGGCGCATCGCAAGCACGCCTCGCTGTTGTCGCGCGCCCGGGCCGACGGGGACCACCTGCTCTGGGCCCCGCATCGTGCGTCCTGGTGGATCGCGATCCTCTTCGCCATCGGCTCGCTCTGCTTCGTCGTTGCGCCGTTGCCGTTCTTCCTCGAACTGGTCGGCGGGGACGCGGACGGGATGGTCTTCTTCGTCGGGTCCGTCTTCTTCACCACGGCGGCCGCGCTGCAGTGGCTCGAGACCGTCAACGCGGATCGTGGTCCCGTCGGACATCGGACTCGCCGATTCCGCCTGGTGCGCTGGGAGCCCCGGCGGATCGACTGGTGGAGCAGCGGGATCCAGTTGATCGGCACCGTCTACTTCAACGTCACCACGTTCCGGGCGCTGAGTACCGCGCTCGACTCGTCCTCGTACGACCCGCTGGTGTGGCGGCCGGACGCGGTCGGGTCGGTCTGCTTCCTGGTCGCGGGGTATCTCGCTTTCGTCGAGGTCGCCGGAGGTCTTCGGCGGCTGCCGGCGTGGACCCTCGAAGGCGCGATCGTCAGCGTGAACTTCTTCGGTTGTGTGGCGTTCGGCGTCTCGGCGCTGGCGGCGTACGTGCTGCCCTCGACCGGTGCGCTCGCCGACGCGACCGTGGCGAACGCGGCGACGTCGATCGGCGCATTGGCGTTCCTCGTCGGTTCCGTCCTCCTGCTGCCCGAGGGCGTCCAGACCCAACCAGGGCAGTGACTCAGGCCGCGGGGAGCAGGTGGAAGCCCACGCCGCGGACCGCGTGGATCGTGACGGCGGCGCCGAGTTCGGCGAGCTTCTGGCGGAGGCGTTTCACCACCGAGTGGATGTGCGAGCCGTGGCCGAGGTGTTCGTTGCCCCAGACGGCGTGGTGGAGTTTCTGGTACGTCCAGACCTGGCCGGGATGCCGGACCAGGCAGGTGAGGAAGTCGTGCTCCAGCCGGGTCAGCGGGACCTCGCGGTCCTTCCAGCGGACCACCCGGCGCTGGTCGTCCAGCCGGAGTCCGGCCGGCAGTTCGACGACGTCGGCCGCGTAGTCGGTCTCGTCCTCGTCCGCCGGACCGACCTGGGCGACCAACTCGGCAACCGGTCCGACCGGTCCGGCCGCGGTCGTCAGGTCGAGGAAGGCGCGGGCCTGGTCCGCGCTGGACACGAGCAGCAGCGCCTCGGCCCCGCTCAGCAGGCGGGTCAGGTGCACCCGCTCGGCGGTGGACGTGGCGACACCGATGATCAACGACGAGTCCGGCAGCCTCTCCATGGAGCCCCTCCATCCATCCACGTACCGGGTCAGCGCAGCACAAGTACGCTCAACCGCGAAGGGCAAGTCAAGGGAAAGCCCGCGGACCCGGGTGGCACATATGCGACCTGTCCGACTCCGGCCACCGCTTCGCCCGCGGCACGCCGGGACGGCCGCCGATCCCACGCCGGCCGTAGTAGTGGCGCAACGACCAGCGCCCGATCCCTTGACCAGTTTGGGTCAGGAGGACCGGGCGCCGGATCGGTACCGGGCCGGTGACCGATCAGCCGACGGTCTTGACCGCGGTGATCAGCTCGCCGTTTCCGGTGTCACCGGACAGCTCCCAGAAGAAGGCGCCGCCGAGACCCTGCTCGTTGGCGTACGACATCTTGCCGCGGATCGTGGCCGGGGTGTCGTACCCCCACCACTGCCCGTCGCAGAAGGCGTACGCCGTCCCGCCGGCCGTGCCGTTCGACGGGCACCGGGTGGAGATCAGCTTGTAGTCCTCGATCCCCGCCTCGTACTTGCCGGGCGCCGCGCCGGTCGCCGTACCACCGGGCGCGGCCTGGGTGACGCCGGTCCAGCCGCGGCCGTAGAAGCCGATGCCGAGCAGCAACTTCGAGGCCGGGATGCCCTTCGTCTTCAGTTTCTGGATCGCCGCGTCGCTGTGGAAGCCAGGCGTCGGGATCCCGTCGAACGACGTCAACGGCGAGTGCGGTGCGGTCGGGCCCTGGGCGTTGAACGCGCCGAAGTAGTCGTACGTCATCGGCATCACCCAGTCGAGCTTCTGCGCCGCGGTGGCGTAGTCGGTGGCGTCGATCTTGCCGCCGTCGGTCCCGTCGGCCGTGATCGCGGCCGTCACCAACGCGGACGAGCCGAACCTGGTCCGCAGTGCGCCGACGAGGTTGCCGAAGGCGTCCGGCCCGGACGCGTCGCAGCTGAGGCCGCAGGCGTTCGGGTACTCCCAGTCGATGTCGATGCCGTCGAACACGTCGGCCCAGCGCGGGTCCTCGACCAGCGCGTGGCACGACTCGGCGAACGCGGCCGGGTTCTTGGCCGCCTCGGTGAAGCCGCCGGACCAGGTCCAGCCGCCGAACGACCAGACCACCTTGAGGTTCGGGAACTCCTTCTTCAGTTTGCGCAGCTGGTTGAAGTTGCCGCGCAGCGCACCGGTGTCCCAGGTGTCCGCGACGCCGTCGACCGACCCGGCGGCGTCGTAGAACTTGTCGTACGCCGCGTAGGCGTCACCCATCGAGCACCTGCCACCGGTGGTGTTGCCGAAGGCGTAGACGATCGTGGTCAGCTTGGCCGCCGACCCGCTCGTCTTGATGTTCTTCACGTGGTAGTTGCGGTCGTAGACACCCCACTCGGTGAAGTAGCCGACGACGTGTTTGCCGGCCGCCGGAGTCAGGCTCTGCTGTCCGGTGTCCTGCTGGGCGGCGACCAGGTCCGGGCCGGAGCGGCCGGCGTCGGACGGGGTGGCCGCGGTGGCGGCCGGGACCACACCGGCCCCGAGCAGCGCGATCGCCGCGAGCAGGGTCGGGAGGGGACGGATTCTCATAGTTGTTCCTCCTGGGGGGCGGAGAGGGACAGAGCGCACACTACTCAGTACGAGCGGTTAAGAAAAGAAGCAACACAAATAAAAATGGTCGCGCGTTCATCTCTCGCTTCTCCGGCAACCCCGGCAGCCCGGTTTCCGGACGCTCGGCCAGGCGGGACCTCGGAGCGGTCTCATCACGGTGGTTTCACGTGCGGAGCAGGCGCTCAACGGAGTAGTGTCACCGCGCACGGTCACACCTGACCGCTCGACGGAGGAACAGTGCCTGGATCCGCGGACGACAGCCGGTCCGACACCACTCCGGCCACGGCGAGCAGCAAGCTCGCCCGGCGGCCCGGCGTGGTCTGGCTGCTCGCTCTGCTGATCGTGCCGCTGGTCCTCACGACGCTGCTGGTCGCCTGGAAGGGCGAAGGTCTGCGCGCCGCCAGCGCCGACGACCGGGACACCGGCAGCACCGAAGCCCAGGCGACCTCGACGCCCGTACCGTCCACGCCGGCGCAATCCTCTCCGGCGCAGACGACGGCATCGGACGAGCGGACTATCGCGCCTTTCGCGGTCCGGCGG
Organism: Kribbella amoyensis; assembly: GCF_007828865.1. Lineage (NCBI taxonomy): Bacteria > Bacillati > Actinomycetota > Actinomycetes > Propionibacteriales > Kribbellaceae > Kribbella > Kribbella amoyensis. The sequence continues at coordinate 713,171 of NZ_VIVK01000002.1, read as the reverse complement.
ACCGGGTCGACATTCACCGTCCAGGCCGTGGTCCGGGACCAGGCCGCCAAGGAGACGGTCCTGGCCGACGTGAACTCGTTGCTCCCCGAGGGCACCGAGTTCGTCGACCAGGTCAGCGTCGACGAGGCGACCGGGCTGCCCAGCACGATGGCGTTGTCCGCACTCGTCCGCGCGCTGTCCGCCGCGAAGGGCGACGCCTCGGTCAGCTACGACGGCTCGACCGTCACGCTCAGCGGGCAGGTCGCGGACCAGGCCACGAAGGCGACCGCCGCCCGGGCCGCCGCGAAGGCCGCGCCGGGTGCGGTGATCGCCAACCAGCTGCGGGTGCCGGGGACGGGCAAGCCGCCGGTCAGCGAGGCGTGCCGGACGTTCGAGACCCGGCTGGCCCGGCTGATGAGCCGGAACAAGATCGTCTTCCTTTCCGGGACCGCCCTCGTCAACGAGGCGTCCCGGCCCTCGCTCCCGCGGGCGGCGGCGCTGATCCGCAGCTGCCCCACCGCGCGGATCGAGATCGCCGGTCACACCGACAACCTCGGGGACCCGGCGACCAGCAAGCCGCTGTCGCAGCGGCGGGCCGACACCGCGAAGGCCACCCTGGTCCGGCTGGGTATCCCGGCCGACCGGCTGATCAGCCGCGGGTACGGCGAACTGCTGCCGCTGGCGTCCAACCGGACCGCCGCCGGCCGGATCGCCAACCGCCGGGTCGAGATTCGAGTGCCGTAAGGACTGAGATGAGTTGGCTGTTCGCCCAGGTGTGGTTCCTGCTACTGGCCGCCTTCGCCGCCGGCAGCGCCGCCGCATGGCTCGCGTACCGCATCGCGCCGTCGCGGAACGCCCGGTGATGGGCGGCCTGCTCCGGCAGAACTGGCCATGGGAGCTGCTCGCCTTCCTGCTCGGCGCCGCGATCACCTGGTTCCTCCTCAACCGCCGGCCCCACCCGACTCCGACCGCGCCCGTCGCCCAGGAGGCCGCGGAGGAGAAGGTCCTCGTCGGCGCGGGGATCGCCGCGGGCTCGGCGCCGGCCGCCCGACCCGAGGCGACGGCGCCTGCGCGGGAAGAGCCGGCGCGGGAAGAGGTCGTGCGACCGGTCTTCTCTCGGCGGATGGAGGTACCGGTCACGCCCGAGCCCACGTTGTTCGACGACCCGGCCGAGCTGCTCGAAGACGTGCCCCCGGACATTCCAGCGGAAGCACCGACGGCCGACGAGGTACCGCCCGGCAAGTACGGCCCGGGGTCCGCGGATGCCGTTCCGCACCAGGGACCGCCGGACGGTTTCACCATCAAGGGCAACGCGGGCTCGATGCTCTTCCACACCCCCGATTCGCCGTACTACGGCCGGACCAAGCCCGAGGTCTGGTTCCGCACCGAGGCCGACGCCGAACGCGCCGGATTCACCAAGTACGTCCGCAAACCGCGCAAGTCCCCGCCACGCCGGGATTGACCCCGGCGCCGACCTACGATCTCCGGCAAACAGAGCAGCTGAAGTAGGAGGCGGAAGTGCAGCGTGACATCACGGTTTCCTTCCTCGTCGTCGAGGACGAGAACGGCACCTGGAGTGCCGAGGCGGCGTTGACGCCGAAGTCGTTCGCGAACGGCGAAGGCGCTACCCGCGAGGCCGCGATCGAAGACCTCAAGGAGGCCATCGCCGCGCTCGCCGACGTGGTCGGTGTGCCCGAGCAGCTCACCGTGACCGTCGAGGTGAACGGCTGATGACTCCACCCAAGAAACGCAAGGATGCCGAGAAGGAGCTCAAGGACGCCGGCTTCTCCAAGCTCAAGGATCGCGGCAAGGGCAGCCACGAGGTTTGGCAGGACGAGAAGGGCACGTCGGTCACCGTCCCGAACCACGGTAAGGAGATCAACGGCAACACCTGGAAATCCATCCAGCGCCAAAGCGGCATGGGCAAGGGGGCCGACGACCAGCTGGTGCTCGGGAGTGGGAACGAGCAGGAGGTCGACCACGCCATGCGGCTGGCGAGCGACGGTATTCCTCGGGCCGGCAGCGGCCAGGGGCGCGGTGGCTCCGGCGAGCAGAGCCGTCAGCACGGCGGCCCGTCGTCCCGTGGCCAGGGCCAGGGTCTAGGCGGCTGAGGTTTCGGGTCCGGCGCCGCGCGGGCGCCGGACCCACCGTCACGAACAAGGAGGTACCGGAGTGCAGGAGAACGCCGAGGACTCCGGGAAGAAGCCGGCCGGTCAAGGGTCGGTCGGGAAGAAGCCGGCCGAGGAGAAGGCGCTGGATCCGCGGGACGGGGTCGCGGACGCCCGGGGCGCCACCCGCAAGGGCGCGGGACGGCTGCGGTCCGGTGGCCGGAAGGCGGCCGGACGGATCGGGCGCAACCGCGGTGAGCGAACCCGCTGAGCCGTCCCACGCCGCGAAAAGTGCCCTAGAACAACGGCCGGCGGAGCGAAAAGCAACGCGAATCAGATAACGAATCGATGCCGTGTCAAGGTCTCCGAGCGCCTATTTGCTTGTACTGGCAAAGCACCGTCACACTTGGCGGAACGCCGGCCCGGGCCGCCCCTCCCACGGCGTCAACCACCCACCACGGACACCCTCGGAGTGCCGTGCTGCGGGTCCCCTTTTGAAAGCCCGGCGACCGGGTACGGGAACCGGAGCACCCCTCGGCGCGGTGTCCGCCCGCGCGTCGCCGGTAGCCCCGGTGGCCGCAGCCCGCAGTACCGCTAGGTTTGGACCGAGGGGATGACACCCGATGGAGGTGAGCGTGACCGACATGCTGCCGGAGCAGCACCACGGACTGACGAAGAGTGACCCGCTGTGGTTCAAACGGGCCGTCTTCTACGAAGTCCTCGTGCGGTCGTTCAAGGACTCGAACGCCGACGGCATCGGCGACCTGCAAGGCTTGACCGAGAAGCTCGACTACCTCGAGTGGCTCGGCGTGGACTGTCTCTGGTTACCCCCGTTCTACCCATCCCCGTTGCGGGACGGCGGGTACGACATCTCCGACTACACCAACGTGATGCCCGAGGTCGGCACGATCGCCGACTTCGCCGCGTTCATGGAGGCCGCGCACGCGCGCGGGATCCGGATCATCGTCGACTTCGTGATGAACCACACCTCGGACCAGCACCCCTGGTTCCAGGCGTCGCGTACCGATCCGGACGGCCCGTACGGCGACTTCTACGTCTGGTCCGACGGCGACGACCAGTACTCCGACGCCCGGATCATCTTCGTCGACACCGAGACCTCGAACTGGACCTGGGACCCGGTCCGCGGCCAGTACTTCTGGCACCGGTTCTACTCCAACCAGCCCGACCTGAACTTCGAGAACCCCGCCGTCGGCGACGCGATGATCGAGGCGCTGAAGTTCTGGCTGGACCTCGGCGTGGACGGCTTCCGGCTGGACGCGGTGCCGTACCTGTTCGAGGAGGAGGGCACCAACTGCGAGAACCTGCCGCGGACGCACGAGTTCCTCAAGCGGGTCCGCAAGGAGGTCGACGCCAACTACAGCGACCGCGTGCTGCTGTGCGAGGCGAACCAGTGGCCGGCCGACGTGGTCGAGTACTTCGGTGACCGCGAGGGCGGCGGCGACGAGTGCCAGATGGCGTTCCACTTCCCGGTGATGCCGCGCATCTTCATGGGCGTGCGGCGCGAGTCGCGGTTCCCGATCTCGGAGATCCTGGCGCAGACCCCGGAGATCCCGGACACCTGCCAGTGGGGCATCTTCCTGCGCAACCACGACGAGCTGACGCTGGAGATGGTCAGCGACGAAGAGCGCGACTACATGTGGGGCGAGTACGCCCAGGACCCGCGGATGAAGGCGAACATCGGCATCCGCCGCCGGCTCGCGCCGTTGCTCGACAACGACGTGAACCGGATGGAACTGTTCACCGCGATGCTGCTGTCGCTGCCCGGCTCGCCGATCCTCTACTACGGCGACGAGATCGGGATGGGCGACAACATCTGGCTCGGTGACCGCGACGGGGTCCGGACCCCGATGCAGTGGTCGCCGGACCGGAACGCGTCGTTCTCCACCGCGACCCCCGGCAAGCTCAGCCTGCCGGTGATCATGGACCCGGTCTACGGCTACCAGGCGGTGAACGTCGAGGCCGAGATGGAGAACTCGTCCTCGCTGCTGCACTGGACCCGGCGGATGATCCAGACCCGCAAACAGCACCCCTGTTTCGGGATGGGTACCTTCACGGACCTGGGCGGTTCCAACCCGAGCGTGCTCTCGTACGTGCGCGAGTTCGGCGACGACGTGGTGCTCTGCGTCAACAACCTGTCGCGGTTCCCGCAGCCGATCGAGCTGGACCTGCGCCAGTGGCAGGGCGTGGAGCCGATCGAGATGCTCGGCGGCGTGCACTTCCCGGCCATCGGGGAACTGCCGTACCTGCTCACCCTGGGCGCCTACGGCTTCTACTGGTTCCGTCTGCCGGTGAACCCGGCTGATCGTGAGGAGAGCTCTTCGTGACTTCGCATCTGGACCAGGTCCAGTCCTTCTGTGCCAACCAGCGCTGGTTCGGTGAGAAGGGACACGACGTCCGCGTCGACGCGATGGCCACGTCCGCGTGGCTGTCCGGCGAGGGCGTCTGGCCCGCGGTCCGGATCGGATTCGTGTACTGCTCCGGTCCGCCCGGCGCCGAGTTCCCCATCCGCGTGTACCAGATGCCGCTCAGCTATCACCCGGCGCCGGCCGAGCACCTCGGTCACGCGCTGGTGGGTGACTGGGACGAGCAGGATCTCGACGACGCCCAGGTCTGGGTGTACGACGCGCTGCACGACAAGGAAGCGACGCCGTACTGGCTGGACGCGGTGACGCACGGGCGGCAGCTGGACGGGCTGGAGTTCCATCCGGTGCACTCGCCGGAGCGCACGATCGTGGTCCCGGACGACGCGCAGTCGCTGGTGCTCACGGTCGAGCAGAGCAACACGTCGCTGGTGTTCGGCGACACCGCACTGCTGAAGGTGTTCCGCCGGCTCGAGCCCGGGAGCAATCCCGGCGTCGAGATCGAGTCGGCGCTCACCGAGGCGGGGTCCGAGCTGGTCCCCGAGGTGCTCGGCTGGGCCCGCGGTTCGTGGCCGCGGGCCGGTGGTGGCACCGACACCGGTGACCTGGCGATGATGACGGCGTTCCAGAAGAACGCGACCGACGGCTGGTCGTACGCGACCACCTCGGTCCGGGACCTGTACGCCGAGGCGGACCTGCACGCCGAGGAGGTCGGCGGCGACTTCGCGGGTGAGTCGCACCGGCTCGGGGCGAGTACGGCCCAGGTGCACGCGGAGCTGGCGAAGGCGCTGCCCACCGACGTGTGGGAGCCGAGCCAGATGGTCGAGCACGCGGCGGCGATGCAGCGCCGGCTGGACCACGCCGCGGCGCAGATCCCCGAGCTGCAGCCGTACGTCCCGGGGTTGCGCCGGGCGTTCGACGCGCTGGCGGCGTACGGGCAACCGGTGCCGGTGCAGCGGATCCACGGTGACTTCCACCTGGGTCAGGTGCTGCGCACGATCGAGGGCTGGAAGCTGATCGACTTCGAAGGGGAGCCGGCCAAGTCGCTGCCCGAGCGGCGGGCGCTGGACACCACGATCAAGGACGTCGCGGGCATCCTGCGCTCGTTCGACTACGCGGCCCGGTCGTTGCTCTCCGATCACCACGGCGACCAGCAGATCGCGTACCGCGCGGCCGAGTGGGCGAACCGCAACCGCAACGCCTTCTGCGACGGGTACGCCGAGGTCGCGAACACCGACCCGCGCGACCAGGGCGTCCTGCTCAGCGCCTTCCTGGCCGACAAGGTCGTCTACGAAACCCTGTACGAGGCCCGGAACCGCCCGACCTGGCTGCCGATCCCGCTGGCGGCCGCGGCCCAGCTCAGCGCGGCCGAATAGACGATCCCCGGACGCTCGGCGCGGAGCGTCCGGGGCCGGTGCTCAGCGCATGATGTTCCACAGCACGATGTTGTGCGCGTGCACCGCCTTGTCGTGACTGCGGAACTGCACCTCGTGCAGCGCGCCGCCCACCTGGACGGCGATCGTGCTCGACGACGCGAACTTGCCGAGTACCGACTTGTCCGACACGTAGGACACGGATTGCACCTGCTGGTACGGGATGCTGGTCAGCGCCGTCCGCTTGCCGACGAACGAGTTGTCCTGGATGACGATGCGCTTGTTCGTCAGGCCGATGAACCCGGTCCCCGCCCCGATCGCGTCGTACACCGCGAGCACGGACTCCCCCTGCAGCAGGCCGGCCTCGACCTTGTCGAGCTGGTCCTGCTTGTCGAAGACAGGTTGCTGGTTCACTGAGCTCCCTCGGGCCGGGCGTCGTTTGCGCGGCACGGTACCAACGGTGGCGAGGTGACGACAGAGCGGACCCGGCGCCCGGTTCTGTGTGGTGATCGGCGACTCGGGTACCGGAGCAGGAACATCGAGCTATCGATCGGGCAGGATGTGTTCATGGGATCGAGGGAGCACGACGCCGAGGCGCGAACGCCTTTGTCGGCGGAGATGAGCGAGCCGGCGGTACGGGCGAAGGACGAGGGGCCGCGGGTGGTGCCGGTGGAGCGCGGGGTGCTCGAACGGCTGGTCGCGGGCGTCTACCACGATCCGCACCAGGTGCTCGGTCCGCACGTCGGCGACGGTGGCGTGACGTTGCGCGTACTGCGCCCGTTCGCCCGCAGCGTGGTCGCGGTGTACGACGGTGAGCGCGTCGAGCTGGAGCACGAGTACGAAGGTGTCTGGGTCGGCGTCCTGGCGGTCGACAAGGTGCCCGACTACCGGCTCGAGGTGACCTACACCGACGGGCCCGCGGTCGAGGTGGACGACCCGTACCGCTACCTGCCGTCGCTCGGCGAGATGGACCTGCACCTGATCGGCGAGGGCCGGCACGAGGAACTGTGGACCGTGCTCGGCGCGCACGTCCGCCGGTACGACGGTCCGGCCGGCACCGTGACCGGCACGTCGTTCGCGGTCTGGGCCCCGAACGCGCAGGGCATCCGGCTCACCGCCGACTTCAACTTCTGGGACGGCCGCGCGCATCCGATGCGGTCGCTCGGCGGCAGCGGGGTCTGGGAGCTGTTCGTTCCCGGCGTCGGCCCGGGCACCCGGTACAAGTTCGACATCTGCGGCCGGGACGGCGTCTGGCGGCAGAAGGCGGACCCGATGGCGAACCTGGCCGAGACGCCGCCCGCGAACGCGTCGGTCGTGCACGAGTCGCGGTACGAGTGGCAGGACGCGGACTGGATCGAGCGGCGCGCGTCCTGGCAGGCGTACAAGGAACCGATGAGCGTCTACGAGGTGCACCTCGGGTCCTGGCGCAAGGGCCGCTCGTACCGGGAGCTGGCCGAGGAGCTCGTTGCCTATGTCAACGAGATGGGCTTCACCCACGTCGAGCTGATGCCGGTGATGGAGCACCCGTTCGGCGGCTCCTGGGGCTACCAGGTCACCTCGTACTTCGCACCGACCTCGCGGTTCGGCGACCCGGACGACTTCCGGTTCCTGGTGGACTCGCTGCACGCGGCCGGGATCGGCGTCATCGTCGACTGGGTGCCGGCGCACTTCCCCAAGGACGCCTGGGCGCTGGCCCGGTTCGACGGCACGCCGCTGTACGAGCACCCGGACCCGCGTCGCGGTGAACAGCCCGACTGGGGCACGCTGGTGTTCGACTTCGGTCGGCCGCAGGTCCGCAACTTCCTGGTGGCGAACGCGCTGTACTGGGCCGAGGAGTTCCACATCGACGGGCTGCGCGTCGACGCGGTCGCTTCGATGCTCTACCTGGACTACTCGCGCCAAGAGGGCCAGTGGGTGCCGAACCAGTACGGCGGCCGGGAGAACCTGGAGGCCGTCTCGTTCCTGCAGGAGATGAACGCCACCCTGTACAAGCGGGTGCCGGGCGTCATCACCGTCGCCGAGGAGTCGACCTCGTGGCCCGGCGTCACCCGGGCGACGCATCTGGGCGGACTCGGCTTCGGCTTCAAGTGGAACATGGGCTGGATGAACGACTCGCTGCGCTACCTGGAGCACGAGCCGGTGCATCGCCAGTACCACCATCACGAGCTGACGTTCTCGATGATGTACGCGTACTCCGAGAACTACGTGCTGCCGCTGTCGCACGACGAGGTGGTGCACGGCAAGGGGTCGTTGCTGCGCAAGATGCCGGGCGACCGCTGGCAGCAACTGGCGAACCTGCGCGCGTACCTGGCGATGATGTGGGCGCACCCGGGCAAGCAGCTGCTGTTCATGGGCGGCGAGTTCGGCCAGGAGTCGGAGTGGTCCGAGAAGGGCGAGCTCGACTGGTGGCTGCTGGACCACGCCGACCACCAGGGCCTGCACAAGCTGGTCAAGGACCTGAACACGCTGTACCGGGAGACCCGCTCGCTGTGGGGCACCGACACCGCGGCCGACCGGTTCTCCTGGATCGACGCGAACGATGCCTCCAACAACGTCTTCAGCTTCGTCCGGTTCGGCGACGAGGGCGACCCGACGCTCGCCTGCGTGGTCAACTTCTCCGCCGTCCCCCACCACGGGTACCGCCTCGGCCTGCCCTTCGAGGGGTACTGGCAGGAGGTGCTGAACACGGACGCCCACGAGTTCGGCGGCTCCGGCGTCGGCAACTACGGCGGCGTGGAGGCCAACGGCACCGGCTGGCACGGCATGGCCAGCAGCGCCGAGCTGTCGGTTCCCCCGCTCGGCGCTGTCTGGCTACGCCATCACACCGGCATCCAGCAGGCCGACTAACGCACGGTCAGCGTGAACGGATAGGTGTACCCCGCGTCGACCGGCAGCCCGGTGCTCCCGGTCGACGCGGCCACCCACCAGCGGAACTGGTGCGTGCCCACCCGGTTGAAGGCGAACGGCCCGCTCTCCGCACCACCCCCCACCAGCGTGCGGTACATCAGCCCCTGCCACTGACCACTCGCGTTCTTGAACTGCAGCGCGACCTGATGCGATCCGTACGGCGCCACCACCACCGTCGCGTTCGGCTGCTGGCCGAGCGCGATCTCCGGCTCGACGAAGCGCGCCTCGATCACCTGCGGGATCGCCCGGGTCACCTTCGGGGTGCTGATGCTCTGGTAGTTCGCCAGCCCGGCGCCGGCACTTTCCTTGAGCACCGCCCGGTACTCCCGCGCCCCGGTGTTGGCGATCACGAACGTGTACTTGCCCTGGGCATCGGTCTTGGCGACGCCGATCACGTACCACGGGCTGGTCGCGCTGTTCCGGCCGTGCAGCACCATCTCGCGTCCACCCAGACCGTTCATCCCCGGCGGGAGCGTGCACTCCCCCGGGCCGGTGTGCGCGAGCTCCTGCAGCGAGATCGCGCCGCTCATCGTCAGCCGGCCCCCGTAGACCCCGGCCGCCGGCGTACTGAACGTCGTCGAGGACGTCCGGACCCGCACACTCGCCAGCTTGCTCTCGCCCCATTCGTTCGCGAGGACGAGATCGGCGGTGTACGCCCCGGGCTGTCGCGGCACGGTGCCGCTCAGGCCGGTCGTGGCCGGGAGCGAGACCGACTCGCAGCGGCCCGCGTCGGACCGGAGGAGCCGAGGCTGGATCCGGCCGGGATCGCTGACGTCCAACGGGTCGTTCGGCGTCGTGTCGGTCGCGGTGTCGGGCGCGAACTGCCACTGCAACGCGCCGGCCGTCATCATCGGCGCCAGCGCGGTCTCGCCGCGAACGTACCGGTCGAAGGCCGCCGACGAGGCGCCCGCCGTACTCGGATCCTCGACGTAGATCCGCGCTGTCGAGGCTGGGTCGTGCGACGGCTTCAGGGCCGAGATCGGCACGATCAACTCGTTCGGCGCAGTCGCCGAGGTGACGCCGATCCGCTCGGTCTGCCCGGCCGTCTTCAGGAAGATCGAGTTCTCGCGACCGGCCGGCTCGGTCCAGCTGATCCGCACCTTTCCGGCCCCCGCCCAGGCGAGCCGCACGTCCGCGACGGCCGCCGACGACGGTGCTGCTGGGGCCGCCTGGGCCGCTTGGGCGACCGTCGGCACCGCGAGCGCACCCACCACGGCCATCGCCGCCAATGACTTCTTCACCATGCTGTTTCCCCCAGGTCCGATGAATGCCCCCAAGTGGAGGCACTGACTCAGACGCCGTGAGGGTGAGCAAAGGTTGATAACGAATCAGGTGACTTTCAGGCTGAAGACTCCCGAGTACACCGGGTCGGCCTTCAGCCCGGTCCCGGTCGTGCTGCCCGGCACCCACCAGCGGAACTGGGTCGTGCCCCGGCGGTTCCACGGGAAGGACAGCAGGCCGCGGCCGGCGTACAGGGTCTTGGAGGAGATGCCCTGCCAGGCACCGCTCGCGTTCTTGAACTGGAGCGCCGCCTGCTGGGTCCCGGCGGGATCCACCCACAGGTACGCCTGCGGTTTGGTGCCATAGGCAACCACCGGCTGGATGAACTTGGCCGAGACGACCCGCGTCGAGGCCTTCACCGAGTGGACCGGTGAGGCGGCGCCGTACGTCGCCGAGTTGTACTCCGCGGAGGCGGCGATCACGGCGCGGTACTCGCGGGCGCCGGGGTTGCGGACCGTGAAGGTGTACTTGCCGGTGCTGTCCGTCTTGGTCGTACCGACGACGTACCAAGGGCCGGTCGTGGTGTCGCGCGCGTGCAGGATCACGGTCCGGCCGGCGTAGGTCGCGCCGTTGACCTCGCGACAGGCCGGCGGCATGCCCGACTGATAGATGAAGCACGTGCCCGTGGTCCCGGTCAGGGTGATCGGAGCGCCGAACCCGGTCGCGGCCGGCGCGGTCATCGTGACGGACGACGTGCCCGTGGAGGAGATCGACCCGAGCCGGCCCGCCGGACTCCACTCGTTGACGCTGTACATCATCAGGGAGTACGGCTTGCTCCGATTCGCCACGACACCGGTCAGGGCCGTGGTCGCGGGGAGGTCCACCGCGCCACAGTCCATCACTGTGTGCGGCAGCTCGTCGAGGAGGAGCTGGACCCGGTACCGGGTCGGCTGGTCGACGTCGAGCGGATCGTCCGGCGTGGTGTCCGGGCCAGGCTCCGGTGGGATCGTCCAGCGCACCCCGCCGTCCGTGGTGAAGGTGAGGACCGGATCCGGGAGGTCGCGGAGATATCGGTCGAAGTCGGCCGACCGGGCCTCGTCGCCGCTCGGTTCGGAGACCACGATCCGGGCGACGTCGGCCGGATTCCCGTTCGGTTGCAGGGACGAGCTGGCAACGAGCAGCTCGTTCGGCTGGTCGGCCGGCAGGGTCCCCAGTCGCCGGTCGTCGGTACCGGGGCGTTCGAGCACGATCGTGTTCGGCGCCGGCGCGGTCTCGGTCCAGGTGATCCGGACCTTCTGGTACGTGCTGTCCACCCACGCCACCTGGACACTGGCGGCGAGGATGTCGACCTTGGGGGAAGGTGGTGCGGTGACTCCGCCGCCCAGCAAGGCCAGCGCCACTACGGAATGCGTCAGCATGGTTTCCTCCTAGCGGACGGTCAGGGAGAACGTCGGACTGTAGACAGGCTCGACCGGGAGCCTGGTGCTGGTGGTGCTCCCCGGCACCCACCAGCGGAACTGCGTGACACCTCGACGGTTCCACGGGAAGCTCAGCAGCCCGCGCCCGGAGGCCAACGTCTTGTACGAGACGCCCTGCCAGACCCCGTTCGCGTTCTTGAACTGCAACGCGGCCCGTTGCGAACCAGGCGGGTCCACCCACAGGTACGCCCGCGGTTTGGTGCCGTAGGCAACCGCCGGCTGGATGAACTTCGCCGCCACGACCCGCGTCGTCGCCCGCACGGTCTGCTGGGCGGAAGCGCCGTACCGGACCCCGTGGAAGATCAGCGCGTCGGCGCGGGCGACCCGGTACTCGCGGGTGCCCGGGTTGCGCAGGTCGACGGTGTAGCGGCCGACCGGGTCCGTCTGGACGGTGCCGACCACGTACCAAGCGGAGGTGCTGGAGTCACGGGCCTGCAGGACGAGCTTCTCCTGGTAGACCGACTGGCTCTCCGCGGTGCAGGTGATCGTGTCGTTGAGGGTCACGGTCCGCACCGCACCGGTCAGCCGGAGCTGGGACCCGTACGCCGTGGCGGTCGCGCCGCTCACCGTCACGGTGCTGTGGTCGATCCGGAAGTCGAGATAGCCGACACCACGCGGATTCCACTCGTTGGCCGCGTCGACGGCGAACAGGGCGGACCGTCCGTCGTCGGGGATCGTGCCCGTCTCGTCCCGGATACTCGGGAGCTTCCTGACCTCGCACTTGCCCGACTCAACACTCTGCAGCAGTCGAGGGGTGTATGTGGTCGACGCGGCCAGATCGAGTGGGTCACCGGGGTTGGGGTCCACCGGTGCGGGTGGCAACGTCCAGCGCGCCGATCGGTCCGCCGCGAAGGTGATGGTCGGCCAGGTGACCACTCGGAGATACCGGTCGAACGGGACCGACTGCGCCTCACCACCGGCCGGGTCCGTGACGACGATCCGCGCGTTCTCCTGCTGGGTGCTGTAGCCGAGGTAGCTGGTGTTGATCAGCACCTCGTCGGCGCCCGTGGCCGCGGTGGAGCCGAGATCCAGCCGGGGCTCGCCGCCTTCCACCTCGAGCCAGAGCCGGTTCGCGACCGGGGTCGTCTCGGTCCAGCTGACCCGGATCTTCGCGTGCGACGCATCCGCCCACGCGATCCGTACCCCCGAGATCCCCGGACTCGCCGCACCGGCCGGGAGGGCGGGTGCGGCGAGCAGTACGACGAGTCCTGCCAGCAACGCGGTCTTCTGCATCGGTGATCCCCCAACGGTGAGTCCTTACTCACCCCGATGCGGAGGATCGACCGAAAGTTGCGGCCTGCTACTTCACGGTCAGCGTGAAGACCGGGCTGTAGGTGGCGTCGGCGCCACCGTAGGCCGGGACCCACCAACGGAACTGGAAGGTGCCGCGGGTGTTCCAGGTGAACGGCAGCAACCCGCGCCCGGCGTACAGGGTCTTGTACGACAGGCCCTGCCAGGCGCCGCCGGCGTTCTTGAACTGCAGCGCGGCCTGCTGCGTACCGGCCGGGTCGACCCACAGGTACGCCTGCGGCTGGGTGCCGGACGTGATGGTCGGCGTGATGAACTTCGCCGACACCACCACCGTCGTCGAGCGGACCGCCGTGCTGTCCGACGGCGCTCCCCCGTACGCCGCGAAGCCGACGCCGGCCGTGTTGGAGCGGAGGACGCGGTACTCGCGGTAGCCCGGGTTCTTCACGACGGCCGTGTACTTGCCGGTGGCATCCGTCTTGGTGGTGCCCACCACGGTCCATGCCGCCGTACTCGACGTCCGCTGCTGCAGGACGACGGGCTGGTTCTGCACGGGCGAGGTGACCTCGTCACAGGCCGGCGGGCTGCCACCGATCGGGAGACCCCGGCCGGTGACCTGGCCGGTGATCGTGGTGTTCGACCCGTACTGCGTACTGGCCGGCGCGCTGATCGTGATCCCCGTGGTCACGGTGACGTCGACGGACGGGCCGAGCCGCGCACCCCATTCGTTGTCCGGGTTCACGGACAGCACGGACGGCTTCCCGTTCGAGGTGGCGAGCCCGGTCGGTCCGGCCGCGACCGGGAGATCCTCGGTCTCGCAGTCGACCGACGCCGCGGCCGGATCCGGGTCCGTCCGCCGGATCGGCAGGTACCGGTCCTGCCCGGCCGGCAGGTCGAGCGGGTCGTTCGGGGTGCCGTCGACGCTGGTGTCCGGCGGGACCGTCCAGCGGACCTGGTTGTCGGCGGTGAACGACGCGGTCACGGACGCCGGCTGGTACAGGTACCGGTCGAAGTCCACCGAGCGCGCCTGGACCGCCGGCGTCGCGCTGTCGCCGACCACGATCCAGCTCTTGGACGCGCGGTTCGCGGTGTTGCCCAGGCTGGCCGAGTCGATGATGAACGAGTTGCCCGCGTCGGCCGGGACGGTGCCGAGCTCGGTCGGCGGCCCGCTGTCGGTGACCAGGGCGACCGTGTTCGCGGCCGGGCTGTCCTCGGTCCAGGTGATCTTGAGATTGGTGTGTTCCGGATCGGCCCAGCTGACCTGGACCGCGCTGATCGCGGTGACGCTGCGCGAGTCCGCCACAGCGGTCTGCGAGCCCACTCCCCCCAGCAGCGCGGCGACGCCGGCCACTGCGATCGACCTCTTCAGCATCAATGCTCCTTCCCTCTCCCCACGCCAGATGCCGCCTTCCCCCAGAAGGTTGCGGACAGTCTGCCAAACGGGTCCGCTTCGGTCGTGCGGTACCGTGCCAGCCGTGACTGGTGTGCCGCCGCAACCGACACTGACCGATGGTGAGCTGACGCTCCGCCCGTGGCGGGACGAGGACGTCGACGTCGCCCACGAGCTGGCCGACGACGAGATGGTCCGGTGGTTCGGGCTCCCCGCGAACGCGCCGCGGTCCCGGCTGGCCGCGGCGGTCGAGCGCTGGCGGCAGGGATACGCGGACGACCGCTCGGTAGTGAACTTCGTCGTCGAGCTGGCCGGGGCGACCGGTCCCGTCGGCTCGGTCCAGATCCGGCGGCTGTCGCCCGGCGTCGGCGGCGTCACCTGGACGACGTACAAGCCGTACCGCGGACAGCGGGTGGCCCAGCGCGCGGTCCGGCTGCTGGTGGTCTACGCGTTCGGTGAGCTCGGGCTGGACCGGCTGCAGGTCGAGGTGGATCCGGAGAACCGCGCGTCCGCCCGGATCGCGATCCGGTCCGGGTTCCGCCGGGAAGGGCTGCTCCGCGGCGGCGCCTTCCGGCACGGCGAGCGGCGTGACGTCGCGGTGTACGGGCTGCGTCGTGACGATCCACGCGCGGACACGTTGTCCGGCTGGACCGCGTTGATGGACTCGGTGCTGCCGAAGAAGCGGGTGATCGCGCACGTCGTCGTCCGCGACACCGGCGGCCGGGTGCTGCTCTGCCAAGTCAGCTATAAGAAGGACCTCGAACTCCCCGGTGGCGTGGTCGAACCGGACGAGGATCCGGCGACCGGTGCGACCCGGGAGATGGAGGAGGAGCTCGGCGTCGCGCTGCCGATCCAGGGCATCCTGGCGATCGACTGGCTGCCGCGCTGGGAGGGCTGGGGCGACGCGATCGAGATCCTCTACGACGGCGGTGTCCACGCTCCGGCCCTGCTCGAGGAGTTGCAGCCCGACGGGTTCGAGATCCTCGGCCTCGGCTGGTACCGGCCCGAGGACCTGGCCGGTGTGGTCTCACCGTTGAACGCTCGCCGGCTCCCGTCCCTGCTGGCGAATCCGGGTGCGCTTCACAACTTGCGGGACGGCTCGCCCTTCTGACTCACGGCGAGCCGGTACCGCCCGAGCGCGAGCCCGAGCACCGCCAGCACCGCGACCCCCACGGCCAGGTAGGTCAGGCCGTGCGCGAACGACAGGTCGACGTAGCCCAGGTTCCGGCCGGCGCCGGGATCCTCGGTGTGGATGGCGTACTGCGTGCCGTTGTCCAGCACCGCGTACACGTTGATCGCCGGGAGCCACTGGCCGATGTGGTTCATGGTGCTGCCGCCGGTCCGCTCCGGCTCCCAGACCGTCATCAGCTCCACCGCGGCCCCGAACCAGACCAGGAAGACCACGACGATCGTGTACCGCCAGAAGATCAGGCTGATCAGGACGCCCAGCCAGGACGCCACGACCGTGAGCACCACGATCCCGCCGCCCATCGCCAGCAGCTCACCGGTCGTCGTCACGGCAGGCTTGGCCCCGTTGCCGGCCAGGATCGCCGCGGCCACCGCGGTCGCGACGAGCGTCGGCACTACCACTGCGACCGTCACCACCGCACTCGTCCCCAGCTTGGCGACGACCGTCCGCCAGGGATGCGCCGACGGCTTCACCCCGAGCGGGAGCTTGGGCGCGGACACGCACACGCCGAGCGTCAGGGCCACCAGCATGAGGAAGTAGCCCTGGCCCGGGAAACCCATTTCGAGCTGGCGCCGGAACGGTTCACCGGGGCGGAAGTCGGGCGCTTCCACAGCACAGAGGATCCCGACCAGCACCAGTCCGCCGAGCACCCACGGCAGTCTGAACACCCGCCGCAGATCGTCACCGAACTCGCCCATCTCCGCCTCCCGCCTCGGCCTTCAAGGTAAGACCGAGCAGGTTCACTTCGATCAGAGCGCGGCGCGAACGTCCGGGCGGTTGAGGTTGCCGACGCACCAGGCGAAGTGACCGTCACTGCCGTCCGCGTTGTAGACGGTCGCGGTCGTGATCGCGTACGCCGCGCGGTACAGCAGCATCCGCTCGCGGGAGTGCCCGTCGGCCTCGAAGCGGGCCAGCAGCTCGTCGTCGACCGTGCGGGCATCGGGGCCGTACATGTCGTAGAACCCGGCGGCCGTGGCGGCGTCGAAGGTGTTGTCCCCGGCCGTGGTGAGGAAGCCCCAGTCCAGCACCGCGGTGAGCCGGCCGGTGTCGCCGACCAGGAGATTCGGCGGGCAGATGTCGCCGTGCACCACCCGCGGCGTCTCGACCACGATCTCCGGCAACCGGCGAGCGACCTGGTCCAGCAGCCCGGCGAATCCGTCGACGGCATCCTCCAGGAGCGACCGAGACAGCTGCGCCCGCCGGAGGACCAGGTCGGCGAAGGCCTCACCCCACGGTTTGCGGAACGGCTCGTCCAGCATCGGGAGCGCCGCGGTCGCGGGACCGGCCTCCGTCCGGCCGAGCGCCCGCACCACCTCGGCGAAGGCGTCGAATCCTTGCTCCTGCGTCACGGATCCGTCGGCGAGCGCCTGGTCGAGCGGCCGCCCGGCGAGCTTCGCCTCGACGCTGACGGCGCGCCCGTCCTCGGTCGCGACCGCCCGCAGGTCCGGGGTCCGGAACGGCAGCCGCTGACCGAGCAGCTCGTGCCCGAACGCCTGCAGGGGAAGGACTTCCGTCGCTGTCCGGGTGAACCACCGCTTGCCGACCAGGTCTCCGCCGAGATCGTGGACGGCGCCCTCCATTCCTTGTCCGATCGGCCGGACCGGGCCCTGCGCGTACGCGTCGAAAAGTCTCACTTCACCATCCGGAGGGTCAGCGGGTAGCGGTAGTCGCGGCCGTTCGACGCGGCGACGGTGGCCAGGATGATCAGGACCAGGGCCGCGATCGCGCCGATCGCGGCCAGCGGCAGCACGACGATCACGCCGAGGCCGAAGGTGATCACGATCAGCAGGCCGGCGACGACCGCGTAGATCAGCAACGAGAGCTGGAAGTTCAACGACTCCACCGCGTGCCGGCGGACGAACTCGGAACGGGACCGGTAGAGCAGCCAGACCACCAGCGGACAGAGGAAGCCCATCGCGAACCAGGCCGCGACCAGCACGCCGATGTGGGCGACCATCCCCCACGTCCGCTCCTCCGAGGGCGACAACGGCGCCCCCTCGCCGGGATAGCTCATATCTCAGTCAATCACCCGCTGCCGCCACCGGCAACGCGTTTCGCCGCCGGCGCAGGAACCGTTGCTCCGCCTCGTTCGCGGTCAACGCCACCGCCTCGTCGTACGCCGCGGCCGCCTCGTCCGCGCGGTCGAGCCGGGCCAGCACGTCGGCGCGGGCGGCCGGCAGGTACGCGTAGGACCTCAGCGCCGGTTCGTTGCCGAGAGCATCGAGCTCGGCGAGGACCGCGGCCAGGTCGGCACCGGGGACCAGGCTGTGCGCGGCCGCGCGGTTCAGCGCGACGATGGGCGACGGCCAGCTCAGCAGCATCGCGTCGTACATCCGGACCACCTGGTGCCAGTCGGTCTTCTCCCAGGACGGCGCGGTGACGTGCAACCCGGCGACCGCGGCCTGCAACGCGAACCGGCCCTGCCCCCGCCGCAACGCGCCGGTCGCGCGGGCGACCCCTTCGGCCAGCATCCGCGCGTCCCACCGGGTTCGGTCCTGGTCGGCCAGCAGGACCAGCTCGCCGTCGTCGCTCAGCCGGGCGTCACCCCGAGCCTGGGTCATCAGCAACAACCCCAGCAACGCCTGCGGTTCCGGCTCGGCCGGCATCAGCCGCACCAGCATCCGCGCGAGCTCGATCGCCCGGCCGGTCAGGTCCGCCCGGGTCAGGTCCGGCCCGGCCGCGACATGCCCGGCCGTGTAGACCAGGTGCACCACGGTGAGTACCACGTCAAGCCGCGCGGGCAGTTCCTCGTCGGCCGGGATCCGGTACGGGATACCCGCGGCCGCGATCTTCTTCTTCGCCCGGGTGATCCGCGCGGCCGCCGTCGGCTCGCTGATCAGCAACCCGGCCGCGACCTCCGGCGTACTCAGGCCGCAGATCAGCCGCAACGTCAGGGCGACCTGCGCCTGTCTGGCCAGCGCGGGGTGGCAACAGGTGAAGACGAGGCGCAGCGGATCCGTCGGTTGCTCGTCGTCCTCGCCGGCCGACGGCTCCTCGATCAGCAACGGCAACTTGCGGCGCAGGTTCGTCTCGCGCCGCAACCGGTCCAGCGCCAACCGGCGGGCCACCGTGGTGAGCCAGCCGCCGGGGTTGCGCGGGATCCCGTCCGGCCAGGTCCGCAGCGCCTGGACGAACGCGTCCTGCGTGCAGTCCTCGGCCAGGTCCAGGTCCCGGGTGAGGCGGACGGTCGACGCGAGCACGGTCGACCAGCACTCCCGATGCGCGGCGTCGACCTGCTCGACCACCTCCCGGGCACTCGCGCTCACTGCTCACCTCCTCGGTCCACCTCGTCACGGGAGGGGACCCACGACCGCTCGCGGGTCCCCCACCCTCCCTCCCGGAAGATTCTCAGGCCGGCGGTCCCGCACCCTCCGACGTGTCCATCAACGGCCGGACCTCGACGTTGCCCGCCGGCACCAGCTTGGCCAGCTCGAGCGCCTGGTCCAGGTCCTTGGCCTCGATCAGGTAGAAGCCGCCGAGGGCCTCCTTGGTCTCGATGAACGGCCCGTCGGTGACGAGCGGCTCGCCGCTGCCCTGCCGGACCGTGCTCGCGGTCGACGACCGCTGCAGCGCCTCCCCACCGAAGACCCTCGCACCGGCTGCCTCCACGGCCGCGGAGAACTCACCGTGGAGCTTCATCTGCCGCTCCCACTCCTCGGCGCTGATGTTGTCGTAGTCCTCGGAGTCGTACAGCAGGAACATGTACTGCGTCATGACTGGCTCCCCTTTTCTCAGGCTCTGTCTCAAGCGCTGTCTCGGGCTTCTTCTGACATCTTGCTGACGATCCGCCCGGGACGGAATCGACAGCGCCGACGAAGAACTTTCGGTACGGATTCCGTGACCTCGCGTACACCGCGATCCGGGCGGGTCGCCTACTGTTGAGGAAGCACTCAACAAGCCCCCGGAGGTACTCGTGGAGCACCTGGATGTCCTCGTCGTCGGCGCGGGCCTGTCCGGGATCGGCGCCGCCTACCGGCTGCAGACCCAGGCACCGCACCGCTCGTACGCCGTGCTCGAGGCGCGCGAGGGCCTGGGCGGGACGTGGGACCTGTTCCGCTATCCGGGGATCCGGTCGGACTCGGACATGTTCACGCTCGGCTTCCCGTTCCACCCGTGGAAGGCGGCGAAGGCGATCGCGGACGGCCCGTCGATCCTCGAGTACCTGCACGAGACCGCGGCCAAGTACGGCATCGACCGGCACATCCGCTTCGGCCAGCGGGTCCTACGGGCCTCCTGGTCGTCCGGCGACGCGCTGTGGACCGTGGAGACGAACGCGGGGACGTACACCTGCAGCTTCCTCTACGTATGCAGCGGGTACTACGACTACGACCGCGGTCATGTGGTCGACTTCCCCGGGATCGGCGAGTTCGAGGGTGAGGTCGTGCACCCGCAACACTGGCCGGACGACCTGGACCACGCCGGGAAGCAGGTCGTCGTGGTCGGCAGCGGCGCGACCGCGGTCACGCTGGTCCCCGCGATGGCGGACAGCGCCGCGCACGTGACGATGTTGCAGCGGTCCCCCAGTTACATCGCGTCCCGGCCGGCCCGGGACAAGGTCTCCGACCGGCTCCGCGCCGTCCTCCCCGAAGGCCTGGCGCATCGGGTGATCCGCGGCAAGAACGTTGCCTTCAGCACCCTGGTGTACTCCGCGTTCCGGCGCTGGCCCGGTCCGGCGAGCCGGTTGCTGCGGAAGGGGATCGCCAAGGAGCTGCCCGACTCGATCCCGCTCGACCCGCACTTCCGGCCGCGGTACCTGCCGTGGGACCAGCGGCTCTGTCTGGTCCCCGACGCGGATCTCTTCCGGTCACTCCGGGACGGCACGGCCTCCGTGGTGACCGACGAGATCGACACCTTCACCCCGACCGGGATCAGGCTGCGTTCCGGGACCGAGTTGCCCGCCGACGTCGTCGTCACCGCGACCGGGCTGCGGATGGTGGCCCTGGGCAAGATCGAGCTGACCGTCGACGGCCGGTCGGTCGACGTGCACGACACGTTCGTCTACAAGGGCATGATGCTCAGCGGCGTCCCCAACCTGGCCTGGTGCATCGGCTACACCAACAACTCCTGGACGCTGCGCTCCGACCTCACCTCGCAGTACGTCTGCCGGCTGCTGAACCACCTCGGCCGCACCGGGGCGGCGTACTGCGTCCCCGAGGTCGACGCAGCCGAGTACTCCGCGCCGGCGCGGCCGGTGGTCGACCTGTCGTCGGGCTACATCCGCCGCGCCGCCGCGATCCTGCCGCGCCAGGGCTCGTACGGGCCCTGGCGGTTGCGGCAGAACTACCCCCGCGACCTCGCCGTGCTGCGCTTCGGCCGGATCACCGATCCGGACCTGCACTTCCACCCGGCGGCATGACCGGGGCCGCCGTCAGCGCCGCGGCGGCGGGCCGACGTAGCGGGCGATCGGGCGGATGATCTTCGCCTCGGCCGCCTGCTCGAGGATGTTGGCGGACCAGCCGATGATCCGGCTGGCGGCGAAGGTCGGGGTGAACATGCTCCGCGGCAGCCCACACAGCTCCATCACCACGCC
Organism: Kribbella amoyensis; assembly: GCF_007828865.1. Classification (NCBI taxonomy): domain Bacteria; kingdom Bacillati; phylum Actinomycetota; class Actinomycetes; order Propionibacteriales; family Kribbellaceae; genus Kribbella; species Kribbella amoyensis. The sequence continues at coordinate 692,367 of NZ_VIVK01000002.1, read as the reverse complement.
GGCGTAGAACTCCACGTTGGCGTAGAGGTTCCGCCCAGGCTTCAGCTCGGCCAGGATCTCGACGATGCGCCGTTCCACCGTGGTGGCGAAGTCGACCAGGTCGCCGCCGAGTTCCTCGGCGATCCCGCGCAGCATCAGCGAGCGCGGGTCCTCGGTCCGGTAGACCGCGTGCCCGAATCCCATGATCCGGTCCCCGTCGGTGACCTTGCGCCGGACCCAGGCATCGATCCGGTCCGGCGTCCCGATCTCGTCCAGGCTGGCCAGCGCGCGATCCGGCGCACCACCGTGCAGCGGACCCGAGAACGCCCCGATCGCGCCCGCGACGGCGGACACCACGTCGGCGCCGGTCGACGCGATCACCCGCGCGGTGAACGTCGACGCGTTGAACCCGTGGTCCACCGTGGCGATCAGGTAGTGCTCGATCGCGCGCGCCTCGGCGGCCGACGGCTCCCGCCCGGTGACGAGGTACAGCCAGTTCGCCGCGGTACCGAGGTCCGCCCGTGGTGCCAGCGGGTCCAGACCTTCGCGGAGCCGGTACAACGCGGCCAGGATCGTCGGGGTCACCGCGCAGACGAGCATCGCGTCGGCCTTGCGCCGGGCCGGATCCACGTCCCACAACGGTGGCAGCTCCCGCGCCGCGGCCAGCACCGACAACGCGGTCCGCAGACCGGCGAGCGGGTTGAACGACGGTCCCGCCTTCGCCACCGCGGGCAGGATCTCCTGGACCTCGTCCGGCAGCACCCGCAACGGCGCGAGCTCCGCGCCGAACCGGGCCCGCTCCTCGGCGCTCGGCAGGTGTCCCTCGAACAGCAGGAACCACACGTCCTCGACGGTCTTCGTGGTCGCCAGCTCGACCGCGGAGTACTGCCGGTAGTGGTAGAAGCCCTCCTGGCCGCGGACGTCGCCGAGCTCGGTCTCCGTGACGACGACGTTGCGCAGGCCGGGCGGGACGTCGATGGGGTGATCAACAGTGATGGACATGGGCTCAGCGTTGATCCGCGAATCAAGTATTGTCAATGTTGATCAAGTCAATGTCAGAGCCTCCGGGAGCGTGGGATGCCGCCGCCGAGTGACGAGCATTACCTGACCACGGCCGAGGTCGCGGCCCGGCTCAAGGTGAAACCCGAGACCGTGTACGCGTACGTCAGCCGCGGCCTGCTCACCAGTGTCCGGGCTCGCGGCCGCCGCGGCAGCTTGTTCGCCGAGGCCGACGTCGAGCGCCTGGTCAGCCGGACCGTGGACCATCCGGGCGCGATCGAGCGGATCGAGTCCGAGCTCACCCTGCTCACAGCGGACGAGCTGTACTACCGGGGCCGCCCGGTCCGCGAGCTCGCGACAAGCCAGTCGGTCGAGGCAGTGGCCGGACTGCTGTGGTCCGGCGACACGTCTCGCGACCTGTTCGGCGATGAGCCGTTCCCCGGACCACCCGACGCGGTGGAGCTGGCCCGGTCGGCGATGGCCGTGGCCCCCGAAGGTGCCCGGCTGACCGACCAGTTGCGCATCGCCGTCGCCGTCCTCGGTGCGGCTGATCCGTTGCGGTTCGACCTCGCCCCCGACTCGGTCGAGGCGGCCGCGCGCCGGCTGCTCGGCGTCCTCGTGGCCGCGCTACCCGGTCCGGACGGTCGCGGCAGCTTCGGCGCGAAGCTCTGGCCGAAGTTTTCGGGTGCGCGCCCTGGCCGGCCGGAGTTGCTGGACGCCGCGACCGTCCTGCTCGCGGATCACGGCCTCGCGGTGTCCACGGTCGCCGCCCGCGTCGCCGCGAGCGCCCGGGCCAACCTGTACGCCGTGGTCTCGGCCGGGCTCGGCGCACTCGACGGGCACCTGCACGGAGCCGCGACCACGCACGCGTACGAGTTCCTCGGCCGGGCGTTGCAGGATCCCGTGGTGGCACTGTCGGACCAGCTCCGCTCGGGCGAACCGGTCCCCGGGTTCGGGCACAAGGTGTACCGGGACCGGGATCCCCGGGCCGCCGTACTGCTCGAGCTCCTGGGCGACGGGCCGGTCGCCGAGACGGTTGCCGTGCTCACCGAACGGCTGCCCGGCTTCCCGAACAGCGACCTGGCCGTGGCCGCGATGATGCACGCGTACGACTTCCGGCCGGATGCGGGCGAGGCCTTGTTCGCCCTCGCCCGCACCATCGGCTGGACGGCGCACGCCCTGGAGGAGTACGCCCAGCCCGCCTTGCGGTTCCGTGCTCTCGGCGTCTACACGGGACCGCAGCACCTCTAACGAACGTGCAGGCGGAGCAGCTGGGCCGCACCCGGAGCCAGCGTGAGCGGGACCGTCGAGCCGCGGGTCGCGCTGTACTTGCTGGAGACCGGCTGGAAGAAGTCGACCCCGGTGACCTGGTCCGCGTTCAGGGTGAGCGTGGCTCGCGTGGACGTGGAGTGCGAGCGGTTCGCCACCAGGAGCCAGCGGTCCTTGACGGCCGAGTCGCGGCTCCGGAAGGTCCCGATCACCACGGGCTGCCCGCCGACCCCGGTGACCAGGTCGGTCGGCTGGAATCCCGCGGTCCCGTTGGGCAGCGGGGTCTCGTTCGCATGCTCGACGGTCTCGGAGACGAGCGGCTTGAGTTCGCGGCCGACCTGGTGCAGCCAGGTGGTGTTGATCTTCTTCGCCGCCGCGTACCGGGCGGTGCGCTTGCCGTCGACGGTGATCAGGGCCGGACCGAAGCCCTCGCCGCGCGCGGCCTCCGGGGTCCAGTAGGTGAAGTACTGGATGCCCTTCGCACCGTAGGCGAGGCTGATGTTGACCTGCCAGAGCAGCTCGGCCGCGGTCGGTTCCCGATGGTTGTTGTAGGCAAGGGTCTGGATGAACACCCAGGCCGGGACGTTCCCGCGCAACGCGGCGTTGCGGACGATCGCCCAGTTGTGGAAGTAGTTCGCGTCCTCCCGCCCCTCCGACAGCAGCGGGTACCGGTCGAACGAGACCAGCGACGGCTTCACCACGTCCACGAACGCGTCGTAGTACGCCGCGTCGTCGGACGGGAACAGGTTCACGTACGGCAGCAGTTGCGGCGCGAGCTCGCGGGACACGGCCAGCGCCTTCGCCAGCGTGCCGAACCAGCCGGCGCCGGGTTCGTCGTAGAAGTTGAACCCTGCCAGGGACGAGTACGGGCCGTACGCATCCCTGGCCCGGGTGAAGAGCTCGCGCGCCTCGGCCGGGGTGACGCTGAGGTGGTCGGCCGGGTTGTCCGAGATCGAGAACCAGCGGGCCATGTTCCGGATCTGGATGTCGTCGGAGATCAGCATCTTCAGCCCGGCCGTCCGGGCCAGGTCCAGCTGGTACTGGAAGATGTTGCCGTCGCCGGCGTAGTTGCCGGAGATGACGAAGTCGAAGCCGGCCTCGGCGATCTCGGCGAACCGCTGCGGCGTGCTCGCGTACGGATGCGGCGGCCAGAACAACCCGATCGGGAAGTCGGGCCCACCGGTCAGCGGCAGCGTGTCGGGCGACGGGATCGCCACGTCGGCGGCCGCCTGCGCCATCGAGGTCGCCGCGGTCGTCGCCGCCGCGGTCTGGGTCGCCGCGAAGGTCGCGGCGGCGGTGGCACCGGCTCCGAGCAGGAGGGTGCGGCGGCTCGGGGCAAGGCTGTGGTGCGGGCTCTGCATGGTTCCTCCAGGGCGGTGGGGATGTGCGGGGGATCAGCGATGCGGGGTCCGGTGACCGGCGACGGCGTCGGCGGTCAGGTCGAAGGCCTGGGTGGCCAGGGGGTAGTCGCGCTGGGCGACCCCGAGGTAGAGCGCGTCGAGCACGATCATCTGCGCGTGCCGGCCGGCCAGCCCGCCGGTCCGGAAGGTGACGTCGCGGGCCGCGGTGACCAGCACGATGTCGGCGGCCCGGGCCAGCGGCGACCGCGGGTAGTTGGTGATGGCAACGGTCTTCGCGCCCTGCCGGCGGGCCCGGCCGAGCGGTTCGAGCACCTCGTTGGTCTCACCGGTGTGGGAGATGCCGACCGCGACGTCACCGGCCCCGAGCAACGCCGAACTGGCCAAGGCGGTGTGCACGTCGCTCCAGCAGTTCGCACCTCGGCCGATCCGGTGCAGCCGGAGCCGCAGGTCCTCCGCGACCGACGCGGACCCGCCCACGGCGTAGAGGTCGATCCGGCGCGCGTCGGACAGCTCCCGGACGGCCTCACCGAGAGCGCGGACGTCCAGCTCGGCCACGGTGTCCTCGAGCGCCCGGGTGTCGGCGCGCAGCAACGTCTGCAGGACCTCGTCCAGGCTGTCGTCGGGTCCGACCTCGGCACCGGTCCCCCGCTCCCAGCTCGTACTGCTCCGGCCGCTCTCCGCCGCGAGCGCGAGCCGCAGCTCGGCGTACCCGGCGAGTCCGAGGGCCAGGCAGAACCGGGTGACGCTCGGCAGCGACGTCCCGCAGCGGGTGGCCAGTTCGCCGATCGTCGAGGACGCGACGCCGGCCGGATCACGGAGTACTTCCTGCGCGACCAACGCCTGCGCAGGGCTCAACGCCGGCAGCAGCCCGCGGATCCGGGCCTCCAGACTCGGCGGCGGCGACGCGGTGGCACTCATGTGAATGATTCTCAATACGGCTGTGAACGAGTGTCAATCGCTCACAGCCGATCAATCGCTGACCGGATCCGGTCACCGCAGCTTGTCGTACAAGTTGGCCACTCGTATGATCACTTGCATGCCGACCGCCAGCAGTGACCGCATCCGCCATGTCCAGTTGTCCTCCGTCGTCCTGCCGCTGGAGCAGCCGATCAGCGACGCCAAGGTGCTGACCGGGCGGCAGAAGCCGATGACCGAGATCGTCCTGTTGTTCGCGGAGATCCGCACCGAGCAGGACCGGCACGGCATCGGCTTCAGCTACTCGAAGCGGGCCGGCGGACCGGCGCAGTACGCCCACGCCAAGGAGATCGCCGGCAACCTGATCGGCGCCGACCCGTCCGACATCGCCAAGATCTACGACCAGCTGCTCTGGGCCGGCGCCTCGGTCGGCCGGTCGGGCGTCGCCACCCAGGCGATCGCCGCGCTCGACATCGCGCTGTGGGACCTGAAGGCCAAGCGGGCCGACCTGCCGCTGGCCAAGTTGCTCGGCGCGCACCGCGATTCGGTCCGCGCGTACAACACCTCCGGCGGATTCCTGCACGCGCCGCTGGACGAGGTCAAGGAGCGGGCCACCAAGTCGCTGGCCGACGGGATCGGCGGGATCAAGATCAAGGTCGGCCAGCCCGACACCCGCGAGGACCTGCGCCGGGTCCGGGCGGTCCGCGAGCACCTCGGCGCCGACGTCCCGCTGATGGTCGACGCCAACCAGCAGTGGGACCGCCCGACCGCGCTCCGGGTCGGCCGCGCGCTGGAGGAGTTCGACCTGGTCTGGATCGAGGAGCCGCTGGACGCCTACGACGCCGAGGGGCACGCGCACCTCGCCGAGCAGCTGGACACCCCGATCGCGACCGGCGAGATGCTCGGCAGCGTGACCGAGCACGTCCGGCTGATCGAGGCCCGGGCGGCCGACATCATCCAGCCGGACGCGCCCCGGATCGGCGGGATCACGCCGTTCCTGCGGCTCGCGACCCTGGCCGACCACCACGGCCTCCAGCTCGCGCCGCACTTCGCGATGGAGATCCACCTGCACCTGGCCGCGACGTACCCGCGGGAGCCCTGGGTCGAGCACTTCGAGTGGCTGAACCCGTTGTTCAACGAGCGGCTGGAGACCCTCGACGGCCGGATGCTGGTCCCGGACCGGCCCGGCCTCGGCTTCACCACCAGCGAGCAGTGCCGGGCCTGGACCGTCGACGCGGCCGAGTTCGGCACCGCCTGATGACCGAGCTGGACCGGGCGGCCGGCCGCGGCCTCGCGCACGAACTGGTCGAGGCGCTGAAGGCGAAGATCCTCGGCGGCGAGATCGAACCGGGCCGCAAGCTGCCGGCCGAGAGCTCGCTGATGGCCGAGTACGCCGTCAGCCGGACCGTGGTGCGCGAGGCGATCTCGCGGTTGCAGGCGGCCGGGCTGGTCGAGACGTTCCAGGGCCGCGGCTCGTTCGTGCTGGCGGTGCCGGAGCCGAGCCCGTTCTCGCTGCCGGCCGACCGGCTCCGGTCCCACCGCGACATCCTCGACCTGCTCGACTTCCGGCTCGGGCTGGAGGTCGAGGCGGCCGGGCTCGCCGCCCAGCGCCGGACCGAGCACCAGTTGAAGGCGATCGAGCGCGCGCTGGGCGACTTCCGGCGCGCGGCCGACAACCCGGCCCAGGCGGTGGAGGCCGACTACGCCTTCCACCTCAAGGTCGCGGCCGCCTCCGGCAACCACTTCTTCACCGAGCTGCTCGGCTCGCTCGGCCCGATGATGATCATGCTCCCGCGGACCCGGCTGGACGCCGCCTACTCCTACGACGACGCCGCCCACTTCACCCGGGTCACGCTGGAGCACGAGAACATCCACGACGCGATCGCCCGCGCCGATGCCGAAGCCGCGCGCGCCGCGGCCCGCGTACACCTGGCCAATTCCCGGCATCGTCTGCAGGAAGGCTGACCGTCAGAACGAACTGCGTCGCCGTTGCTTCTTCAGGACTAGCTTGACCACCGGCAGCAGCAGTACGGCCAGCAGGATCGCCAGCACCGTGCCGCTGATCGGCCGGGTGACGAAGCCGGTGACGTCGCCCTCGAAGATCAGCAGCGACTGCCGGACCGCGGTCTCCATCACGCTGCCGAGGACGAACGCGAGCACCAACGGCCCCGGCTCGAACCCGAACTTCTTCATCAGGTAGCCGATCACGCCGAACACGATCACCAGGAAGATGTCGAACACCTGGTTGTTCACCGTGTAGACGCCGAGCAACGTGATCAGCACCGTGATCGGGGCCAGCACGGCCGGCCGGATCCGGAGGATGCGGACGAACAACCCGACCATCGGGATGCTCATCACCAGCAGCAGGATGTTGCCGATGTACATCGAGTTGATCACCCCCCAGAACAGGTCCGGGTGGTCCGAGACCAGCTGCGGGCCGGGCGGGATGCCCTGGATCAGCAGCGCGCCGAACATCAGCGCCATCGTCGCGTTCGCCGGGATGCCCAACGTCAGCAGCGGGATGAACGACGAGGTCGCGGCGGCGTTGTTCGCGGTCTCCGGCGCCGCGACGCCCTCGATCGCGCCCTTGCCGAACCGCTCGGGCTGCTTGGCCCGGCGCTTCTCGGTGGCGTACGCGACCAGCGACGACAGGGTCGCGCCACCGCCCGGAAGGACACCGAGCACGAACCCGATCACCGAGCCGCGGCCGATCGCGCCCCGGGCCTCCCGCAGTTCCGCCCGGGACGGCCACACGTTCGCGACCTTGGCCGGCGCCTGCACCTTGTTGTGCCGCTCCTCCAGGTTGTAGAGGATCTCGCCGAGCCCGAACAGGCCCATCGCGATCGGTACGAAGTCGATGCCGTCGGCAAGGTTCAGGCTGTCGAAGGTGAACCGGTTGGCGCCGGTGAAGGTGTCCCGGCCGACCGTCGCGAGCAGCAGCCCGATCGCGGCCGCGATCACCGACTTGGTCTTGCCGCCGTTGCCGACGGTCGCGACCAGCAGCACGCCGAGCAGCGCCAGCGCGGCGTACTCCGGTGGGCCGAAGTCCAGTGCGACAGCGGCCACGATCGGGGCGAGCAGGGTCAGCCCGACGATGGAGATAGTGCCGCCGACGAACGAACCGATGGCGGCGATCCCCAACGCGGTCCCGGCCCGGCCCTGTTTGGCGAGCGCGTGGCCGTCGAACACCGTGACGACCGACGAGGCCTCACCGGGCAGGCGGAGCAGGACCGACGTGATGGTGCCGCCGTACTGGGCGCCGTAGAAGATGCCGGCCAGCATGATGATCGCCGACACCGGCTCCACGCCGTACGTGATCGGCAGCAGGATCGCGATCGTGGCGGCCGGGCCGAGACCGGGCAGAACGCCGATCAGCATGCCGATCACGACACCGACCAGGCAGTACAGCAGGTTGGCCGGTTCGAGCACGACGCCGAAGCCGCCGACGACCGGGGTCAGGAAGTCCATCGCCACCCCCTCAGATCAGCCGCGGCAACGGGATCCGGAGCAGGATCACGAAGACGACGTAGAAGGCGACGACGGTCAGCACGCTGATCACGATCGACGACCGCCAGGACTCCTTGCCCAGGACCCGCAACCAGCAGAAGGTCAGCAGCAAGGCCGGGATCTCGAACCCGATCAACGGCAGCGCGATCGCGAGCAGGACGAGCGTGACGACGGCGAGCGCGGTCTGCACACTGGACCGGGTGAACCGCTCGGTGTCGAGCGCGGACCGCCCGGTGAACGCGAGCACGATCGACAGCACGGTGATCACCACGCTGATGACGAACGGCCACAGCCCGGGACCGGGCGCGGTGAGCTGCCCGAGCCCGAGCCGGACCGAGCCGATCAGCCCGGCGACGCCGATCCCGGTGGCCACCACGGCCGCCGCGAGCTGCGACCTCGGACCGGCCGGCGCGGGCCGGTCGGTCTCCATCGAGGTCTCCATCGCTACGCGGCACCCAGCTTGATGCCGTACTGCTGGATCTGCGCCTGGTACTTCTTGGTCGCGTCCGCCAGCATCTTCTGCACCTCGGCCGGCGGGACCTCGACCGGGGTGAGGAAGTTCGCCTCGTTGAACTTCTTGTAGGCGTCCGTCCCGTACGTCTTCTTCGCCGCCTCGAGCAGCTTGCCCTTCACGTCCTCGGGCGTGCCCTTCGGCGCGGTCAGGAAGCGGTACTGCGACACCACCACGTCGTACCCCTGCTCCTTGGCGGTGGGCACGTCCGGCAGGTACTTGATCCGGTCCGGCGAGAACACCGCCAGCGGGACGAGCTTGCCCGCCTTCACGTTCTCGATCCCCTCACCCAGCTGGAAGGTGGCGACGTCGACCTGCCGGCCGAGCAACGCGGTCATCGCCGGCGCGCCGCCGTCGAACGGCACGTCGGTGGCGGGGATCCCGGCCACCTTGAAGGTCAGCGCGGACGCGAGCTGCGCCCCGGTCCCGACCCCGGTGGTGCCGTACTTGATGTTCTTGCCCGCCTTCTTCAGGTCGGCGATGGACTTGAACCCGGAGTCGGCGTGCGCGGCGAGCATGTAGTCGTCCTGCGACACCCCGCCGATCAGGTCGAAGCTGTCCAGCTTCACCGCCTCGGCCGCGGACACGGCCAGCGGGGTGATGGTGAACAGGGACGCGTTCTGGACGGCGATCTTGTACCCGTCGGCCGGTGCGGCCTGTAGTTCCTTGGCGTTCAACGCGCCGTTCGCGCCGGGCTTGTTCACCACCGGCACCGAGACGCCCAGCTCCTTGCCGAGGCCCTCCGCGATCGCCCGGGTGATCAGGTCGGTACTGCCACCAGGCGAAGCACCGACACTCATCTGGATGTTCCCGGTCGGGTAGTCACCCTCACCGCTGCCCGACGACGTCGTCTTGACCCCGCCGCACCCGGCCACCAACGCGGTGACCGTGAAGCCCGCCGCGGCCAGCACGACGGTACGGCCGATCTGTCCGGATCTCACCTTGTGTTCCCTCCTTCGGACCCCGTGGAGCGAATGAATCCGTGGAGCGTATGAGGGGGCTGTAATGCCAGTCCAAGGCCGTTTGGGTATTGAGTGATACCTTCCGTGAATCATGTTCTCGCTCGACCAAGTCAGCGCGTTCGTCGCCGTCGCCGAGGAACTGCACTTCGGCCGGGCCGCCGAACGGCTGCGGATGACCCAGCCGCCGCTCAGCCGGCAGATCCAGAAACTCGAACGCGCCGTCGGCGCCAAGCTGCTCGAGCGGGACAACCGCCGGGTCGAGCTGACCGAGGCCGGCCGCGCCTTCCTGGACGAGGCACGCCGGCTGCTCGCGTTGGTGGACACGGCCGGCGACCTGGCCCGCCGGGTCGACCAGGGCGCGGCCGGGACGTTGCGGCTCGGGTTCACCGCTGCCTCCGCGATCCGTACGCTCGGCCCGTTGCTCCGCCGGCTCTCCGACGCGCTCCCCGGCGTCGACGTGATCCTGCACGAGCGGGTCACACCGGCCCAGGTCGACGCCCTGCGCCGCGGCGAGCTCGACCTCGGACTGGCCCGGCCGCCGTTCGACTCCGAGCTGCTCGACTCCTTGGTGGTGTTCCGCGAACCGCTGATCGCGGTCGTGCCCAGCGACCACCGGCTGGCCGGGCTCCGGCGGCCACTCCGGCCGAGCGACTTCTCCAACGAGCGGGTGATCAGCTACTCCCCCACCCAGGCGCGGTACTTCCACGAGCTGACCGTGCGCTTCCTGACCAACGCGCATCCGCGGATCGACGAGCAGGTGCAGCAGATCCTCACCGTCGTGCTGCTGGTCGCCGCCGGTCGCGGGATCGCCCTGGTCCCGGCGTCCGCGCGGACCCTGGGGATCGAGGGCGTCCGGTACCGCGATCTCGTCGACGGCGGCAGCGAGTCGGTGGCCGACGCCGAGGTCCCCGGGCTGCCGGTCGAGCTGCACGCGATCTGGCCCCGGGACGCGGCCGGCCCGTTGCTGCGCCGGGTGCTCGCCCTGTTCGACGACCTGCCGTCCACAGGCTGATCGAACGATGCTCTGAGGGCATCACTGCATACAGAACAGGTCTTGGACAGGCATCGCTACGGCTTTCTACCCTTTCGGCATCCCGACTCCCCCGGCGCTCCGCGGAACCCGCGGCCCCCGACCAAAGGATCCGTACAGCGTGACGCTAAGCCCCGACGCCCTCGCCGCCCGGCTCAAGACCGGCCTGTTGTCCTTCCCGGTGACCGCCTTCGCCGCCGACCTCAGCTTCGACGAGGCCGGGTACCGTGACCACCTGGCCTGGTTGAGCCAGTACGACGTGGCCGGGTTGTTCGCGGCCGGCGGGACCGGTGAAGGGTTCTCCCTGACCACGGCCGAGATCGACCAGGTGGTCCGCGCCGCCGTCTCCGAGGTGGCCGGCAAGGTCCCCGTCCTCGCCCCGGCCACCGGTGGGACCGCGACCGCGATCGGGCAGGCCCAGGCCGCCGAGGCCGCCGGCGCCGACGGCCTGCTGCTGTTGCCGCCGTACCTCACCGAGGCGGGCCAGGACGGCCTGGTCGAACACGTCTCGGCCGTCTGCCGCAGTACGAACCTCGGCGTGATCGTCTACAGCCGGGCGAACGCGATCCTCGACGACGTGTCCGTGGCCAAACTGGCCGACCGGAACCCGAACCTGGTCGGCTTCAAGGACGGCGTCGGCAACATCGAGATGATGACCCGGATCTACGCCCGGATCGGCGACCGGCTCACCTACATCGGCGGGCTGCCGACCGCGGAGACGTTCGCGCTGCCGCTGCTGCAACTCGGGGTGAGCACGTACTCGTCGGCGATCTTCAACTTCGTCCCCGAGTTCGCGCTCGGCTTCTACCGCGACGTCCTGGCCCAGGACCGCGACACCGTGTACCGCAAGCTGAACGACTTCGTGCTGCCCTACCTGGACATCCGGGACCGGCAGAAGGGGTACGCGGTGTCGATCGTCAAGGCCGGCCTGACCGCGATCGGCCGCCCGGCCGGCCCGGTCCGGCCGCCGCTGCAGGACCTGACCGCCGCCGAGCTGGCCCAACTGGTTGCCCTCATCAACAAGATCGGCTGACGATGACTCCCACCATCTCCTCCGTCGAGGTCGTCCCGGTCGCCGGGTACGACAGCATGCTGCTCAACCTGAGCGGCGCGCACGGCCCGTACTTCACCCGCAACGTGGTGATCCTGACCGACAGCGACGGCAACACCGGACTCGGTGAGGTCCCGGGCGGCGAGAAGATCACCGCGACGATCGCGGAGGCGGCCGACCTGGTCGTCGGGCAGGACCTGGCCCACTACCGGCAGGTGCTCCGCTCGGTCGCGCGGCAGTACGCGGACCGGGACTCCGAGGGTCGTGGTCTGCAGACGTTCGACCTGCGGACCACCGTGCACGCGGTGACCGGGCTGGAGAGCGCGTTGCTCGACCTGCTCGGCCAGCACCTCGGCGTACCGGTCGCGGAGTTGCTCGGGGACGGACAACAGCGTGACAGCGTCCCGATGCTCGGATACCTCTTCTACGTAGGCGATCCGGGCGCGACGAACCTGCCGTACCGCACCGGTGACGGGGACGGAGATCGCTGGTCGAAGCTGCGCCGGCAGGAGGCGCTGACCCTGGAGGCCGTGGTCGCGCTGGCCGAGGCGGCGCAGGAGCGGTACGGGTTCACCGACTTCAAGCTCAAGGGCGGCGTCCTCCCCGGGGAGCAGGAGCTCGCCGCGGTCACGGCGCTCGCCCGGCGGTTCCCGGAGGCGCGGATCACGCTCGACCCGAACGGCGCCTGGCTGCTCGCGGACGCGATCGAGCTCTGCACCGGCCGCGGCGACGTGCTCGCGTACGCCGAGGACCCGTGCGGCCCGGAGGACGGGTACTCGGGCCGCGAGACGATGGCCGAGTTCCGCCGGACCACGGGCCTGCGGACGGCGACGAACATGATCGCGACGGACTGGCGGCAGCTCGGCCACGCGATCCGGGCCGAGGCGGTCGACATCCCGCTCGCCGACCCGCACTTCTGGACGATGAGTGGGTCGGTCCGGGTGGCCCAGCTCTGCGAGGACTTCGGCCTCACCTGGGGCTCGCACTCGAACAACCACTTCGACATCTCGCTGGCGATGTTCACCCAGGTCGGCGCCGCGGCGCCCGGCGAGATCACCGCGCTGGACACGCACTGGATCTGGCAGGACGGCCAGGCCCTCACCACCGACCCGCTACGGATCAGCGGCGGCCGGGTCGAGGTCCCCCGGGCGCCGGGGCTCGGCGTCACGCTGGACCGCGACGCCCTGGGAACCGCGCACGAGCTGTACCTCAGCCAGGGCCTGGGCGGCCGCGACGACGCGGCCGCCATGCAGTACCTGGTCGACGGCTGGACGTTCGACCCGAAACGCCCTTGCCTCGTTCGATGATCTAGAACAGCGCCGTCATCAGCCGGCGGCGGGCGCTCGTCACCCGCTCGTCGTCGGCGCCGACCACGTCGAACAGCTCCAGCAGGTGCAGGCGGACGGTGTTCCGCTCGTCGCCCGCGGTCTGCTGGATGGTCCGGATCAACCGGTCGAACGCGTCCTCGACGTGTCCACCCATCAGGTCGACATCGGCGACCAACTGCTGCGCCTCGATGTCGGCCGGGTTGTCAGCCGCCCTGGTCCGCACGTCCGCCGGCACGTCGCGGGTCCGCTGCACCAGTTGCGCCCGGGCCAGTCCGACCTTCGCCTCGGCGTCGGCCGGGTTCTCCTTCAGCAACGCCTCGTACGCCGCGATCGCGCCGTCCAGGTCACCGGCGGCCAACGCGTTCTCGGCCGGCTCGTACCGCGGGTCCGGCTCGGGCTCGGCCTCCGCGTCGGCAGCCGGAGCGCCCGGGCCGACCGGCTCGGCGCGCCCGGTGATGCCGTTGGCAACGGCCACGGTGAGCAGCTGCTCGAAGTACTGCCGGGCCTCGTCGTCGCCGACCGCGCCCTGGAACAGCGGCACGACCTGGCCGCGCAGTACCGCGATCACCAGCGGCACCGTCTGCACGCCGACCGCCTGGGCCAGCTGCGGGTTCGCGTCGATGTCGACCCGGACCAGCAGGAACTTGCCGGCGTTCTCGTCGGCCAGCCGGGCCAGGATCGGGCCGAGCGCCTGGGACGCCTGCGACCGCGGCGACCAGAACTCGACCACCACCGGGTGCTGGACCGAGCGCTCGATCACGTCGGCCTGGAAGGTCGCCTCGCCCACGTCGAGCACGTACGCACCGCCGGCGCTCGGCGCCCCGGGTCCTCCGGCCGGAGGTCCACCGGCTGGTCCTGCTCCGGCGGGTCCACCAGGACCGCCGGCCGGACCGGCCGCGGGCGGCCTGCGCAGGGACGAGAGATCGATCGCTCCGGGTCGGGAGAAGTTCGGCTGGCTCACCGCTGACCCCGCCTTCCGGTCACTACGTCACGGTTCATGGTCCTATCCTCCCCGACCGCCCCGGCCGATGGGGAGCGCGGGTCGCCAGCAGCAGTCTGGCCAGCCCGCTGCGGGTGCCGGCGACCGCGATCCGGACGCCCTCGGCCAGTGACTGCTCGAAGTCCGGGGTCCAGTCCCACTCGGCGCCGTCCTGCCGGGCCAGCACCCGCAGGCCGCCCGCCTCGTCCAGTTCGCCGAGCCGCTTGCCGACCGCGACCGAGTCGCGCTCGACGGTGACCTCGGTGAGCAGCAGGACGCGGCGGCCGGCCGACACGGTCGTCTGGCTGCGCCGGTTCGCCACCGCGGCCGCGATCGCCGGCGCCACCAGCATCGACACCGACCGGCTGGACCCGAGCCCGAGCTGCCGCTCGACCCGCTGGGCCAGATCGTGGTCGAACATCCGCATCGTGATCCGGGCCTGGTCGTTCAGGTCCCGGATCACCATCGCGGTCTCCAGGTTCGTGATGTCGCCGTCGGTGAGGGCCAGCACCGCCTGGGCCCGGTGCGCGCCCGCCGACCGCAGCGTCTCCTCCTGGCTGCTGTCGCCCATCACCACCGGGATCCGCAGCCGGTGCGCGGTCTGGACGCCGGGCGCCTCGTCGTCCTGCTCGACCCCGACCACGGCGACCCCGCGCTCGGCCAGGATCTCCAGCACCCGGGCCCCGACCGTCCCGAGGCCGCAGACGATCACGTGGTTGCGGGGCCGGCCGCGGACGCCGCCGATCACCCGGGACAGCCGGGCCCCGATCAGCGAGTCGACGATCACCGCGGTGAGCAGCGCGACCAGCACGATCCCGGTGAGCTGGACGATCACCCCACCGACCTTGGCCCACGGTTCCGCGTCGGCGAAGACGTCGTCCTCGATCCCGGCCGAGGTGACCGCGCCCAGCGCGAGGTACAACGCGCGCCACCAGGGCACCCCGGCGATGTAGTGGGTCAGCCCGGTCCCGATCAGGACCAGGCCGGCCATCACCGCCGCGATCACCCGGACCCGGCGGTCGAGGACGTCCCTGGTCGCCATCACCCAGCCGGTCCGCCGGACGTCGCGGCGCCGCCAGACGTTGCGCATCCCGAGTCCGAGCACCACGTCCCCGGTCGGATCCGTACTGGACGCCGGCAGCAGGTCCGGGGTGGCGGACGAGGTGGCGTCGGCCAGGACGGTGACGGGTTCGCGGATCAGGTCGGCCGGGCCCGCGACCATCCGGCGGCCTCCGAGCTCCAGCCAGGTGAGCTCGTCGTCCTCCAGCGCGTCGGCCACGAACGCGGGAGCCGCCAAGGACGGTCCCGAGATGACCACGCAGTCACCCAGCAGCGAGTGCAGCTGGGCGCCGAGTCGTGGGTTCACCATCTGCACGATGATCCGCAGGTCGGGATCCATCTCGCGGGCGGTCAACGCGGTGTGGACGTTGTGCACGTCGTCCGCGTCGAGCAGCACCAGCGCCCGCGCGGTCGACGGTTTCTTGCCGTCGGCGTCGATCCCGGCGCGGCGCAGGATGGACTCGCTGACCACCCGGACGCCCATCACCTGGGCGCCCAGTTCGCCGATCCGCTCGAAGTGCCGCGAGGCCGGGTTGACGACCGCGGTCACCTGCTCGCCGGAGCCGACCAGCTCGGTGACCACCCGGAGCATGGTGCGATCGGAGCCACAGACAACGACCCCGCGATCGTCCGGGGTCGTGCTGGTCGTTGCCTCGTCGACCTGGGTCGAGGCCCGGCCGCGCCGTCGCCCCGGGGTCGCCGCCTTCGGGGTGGCCTCAGAACCGGGCGGGCTCTCGGTACTCGCCCCATTCGTCCCGAAGAACGTGACAGATTTCCCCCATCGTGGCTTCCGCACGCACCGCCTCCAGCATGGGTTCGATCAAGCCGCCGGTCCCTCTGGCCGCCTCGACCAGCGCGGTTAGCGTACGACGCACACGGTCCTCGTCGCGTTGCGCTTTGCGCGCCGCGAGCACCCGGCACTGCTCGATCTCCACCTCATGGCTGACCCGGAGGATCTCCAGCTCCCCCGCGACGGTGTCGGTCAGCGTGTTCACGCCGACGATCTTCTTCTCGCCCTTCTCCAGCTTCTGCTGGTACTCGAAGGCGGCGTCGGCGATCTCGGCCATGAACCAGCCCTCCTCGATGCCGTGCAGGATGCCGCCGGTCATCGAGCCGTCCGCGCTCATCTCCTGGATCCGGGCGAAGATCTGCTCGGCCTCCGCCTCGATCGCGTCGGTCAGCGCCTCCACGTACCAGGACCCGCCGAGCGGGTCGGCGACGTTGGTGACACCGATCTCCTCCATCAGCACCGACTGGGTCCGCAGCGCGATCTCGGCCGACTCCTCGGTCGGCAGCGCCAGCGTCTCGTCGAGTGCGTTGGTGTGCAGCGAGTTGGTCCCGCCGAGCACGGCCGCGAGCGCCTCGACCGCGGTCCGGACCACGTTGTTGACCGGCTGCTGCGCGGTCAGCGACACCCCGGCGGTCTGGGTGTGGAACCGCAGCCACTGCGCCTTCTCGGTCTTCGCGCCGTACACGTCGCGCAACCACCGGGCCCAGATCCGCCGGGCCGCGCGGAACTTCGCGATCTCCTCGAAGAAGTCCAGGTGGCTGTCGAAGAAGAACGACAGCCCGGGCGCGAACACGTCCACGTCCAGGCCCCGGCTCAGCCCGAGCTCGACGTACCCGAACCCGTCGGCGAGCGTGAACGCCAGTTCCTGCGCGGCCGTCGAGCCGGCCTCGCGGATGTGGTACCCGGAGACCGACAACGGCTTGTACGCCGGGATCCTGGTCGCGCAGTACTCCATCAGGTCGCCGATCAGCCGCAGGTGGGGCTCCGGTGGGAACAGCCACTCCTTCTGGGCGATGTACTCCTTGAAGATGTCGGTCTGCAGGGTGCCGTTGAGCTTGCTCAGGTCGGCGCCCTGGCGCTCGGCGGCGACCAGGTACATGCAGAACGCGGGCACGGCCGGGCCGGAGATCGTCATCGAGGTGGTGACGTCCTGCAGCGGGATGTCGCGGAACAGCAGCTCCATGTCGGCCGCCGAGTCGATCGCGACCCCGCAGTGCCCGACCTCGCCGAGCGACTTCGGGTCGTCGGAGTCGCGGCCCATCAACGTCGGCATGTCGAACGCGACCGACAGTCCGCCGCCCCCGCCGTTCAGGATCATCTTGTACCGCGCGTTGGTCTGCTCGGCGTTGCCGAAGCCGGCGAACTGCCGGATCGTCCAGGTCCGGCCGCGGTACCCGGTCGGGTAGAGCCCGCGGGTGAACGGGTACTCCCCCGGCCAGCCGATCCGCTCCATCCGCGGGTCGTCGTACCCCTCCGGCGGGCCGTACACCGGGGCCACCTCGGACCCGGACAACGTGGTGAAGTCCGCCTCCCGCTTCCGCGCGGCGTCGTACCGCTGCTGCCACCGGCTCCGGCCGTCGGCGATGCCCTGCGCGTCCATCACGAACCTCCGTTGGTCGACCTGCCCCCCAAAATACTAGGACGTCCTACTAAATACCATCCCGGACGCCCAGCACTCACCAAGCTCCCGTCCACCCGCACGGCGGCGCTCCGGCCAGCTGGAGCCGCGGGCCGGTGGAGAGGTTGGTGAGTGCGGGGCGTCCGGGTCAGAAGTCGCCGGCGTTGTGGCGGAGTGGCTCGAGCACGGACCAGAGCATCTTCAGCTGGTCGTCGGTCAGGCCGCGCAGGGCGAAGTCGGCGGCGACCAGGTCGGCGGTGGCGCGTTCGACCAGCTCGCGGCCGGCGGGGGTGATCTCGCAGAGCACCGCGCGGCCGTCGTCGGGATGCGGGGTCCGGGTGACCAGACCGGCCGACTCCAGCCGGCGCACGATCGAGGTGACCGAGGTCGGGTGTACCTGGAGCCGCTCGCCCATCTTGCCCAGCGGCAGCGAACCGCGGCGGGAGAAGGTGAGCAGCACCAGCGCCTCGAACCGGGCGAAGCTCAGCCCGTGCCCACGCAGGATCTCGTCGAGCTCGCCGATGACGATCTGCTGGGCCCGCATCAGCGAGGTGACGGCCCGCATCTGCTCGACCGCACCCCAGCGCCGCCCCCACTGCCGGGACGCCTCGTCGATCGGGTCGAACGGCAACGGTTTCTTCCTCGCCATGACCGGAAGGTTATCTACTGTGACTGCCCATGGCAGGTTCATCCGACCCGGACTTTCCCGCGCTCGGCGAAGCGGTCGCCGCCGAACGCCTGATCGGCATCCGCTTCCGGTGGTACTCCCGGCAGGCCCGGCGCACCCGAGCCGCGTACCTGGGCCTCGGTCTGGTCCAGCTCGTGGCCGCGTTGCTGATCGCGCTGTCGGTCGCCCTGGACGTCCCCGTCTGGTTCGCCCCGGCGCTCGGTGGCGCGATCGCCCTGGCCGAGGGCGTCCGCACCTTGTTCGGTCTCCGGGACGAGTACCCGACGTACCGGCGGACCGCCGAGGACCTGCGCAACGAGGCGTGGCTGTACTCCCAGCGCGCCGGCCGGTACGCGGAGGCGGCCGATCCGGCGTCGTTGCTCGCCGAGCGCGTGGTCGAGCTCAGCACCACGGAAACCGCGCACTGGGCGAGCGCGGTGCGGGAGCGGAGTACCTGATTTCGCCCTGTCGGTGGGACCTGCCATGCTCGCCGCATGCCACTGCCGCCGGAGCGCGCCGCGTTCTACCTCGCTCACCTGACCTCGGACTCCGACCGGCTCGCCGAGGTGGCCCGGCTCGGGCTGACCGCGGCCGTTCCGAGCTGCCCCGGCTGGACCGTCGACGACCTGGTCCGCCATGTCGCGACCGTCTACCTGCACAAGGTCGAGGTACTCCGGACTGGCCGACGGCCCGACCCGTGGCCGCCGGAGCTGACCGGCCGCGGCACCCTCGACCTGTTGACCGAGTCGCGGGACGCGGTCGTCGCCGCCCTCACCGAGGCCGGGACGGACAAGCCGACCTGGACGTTCTTCCCCGGCGACCAGACATCCGCCTTCTGGTACCGCCGGATGGCGCTGGAGACCGTGGTGCACCGGGTGGACGCCGAGCTGGCGCACGCGGTGCTGGCCCCGGTCGACAAGGACCTCGCCGTCGACGGGATCGACGAACTGCTGGTCGCGACGCTCGGCGGACCCTGGTGGGAGGACGGTGACACCGAGCACCCGGTCGACGCCGCGGTCCGGATCACCACGAACGGCAACTCCTGGACCGTCAAGCTCACCGCGACCGCCGCCGAGGTGACCGCGGGCTCGGACGGTGACGTCGACGCCGAGATCTTCGGCGAGCCGGCCGCCGTGTACCTGTGGCTGTGGGGCCGTGCCGACCACAGCGTGGTCCAGCTCGCCGGCGACGAGTCGGTGGTGGAGGAGTTCCACCACCGCCTCGCCGAGTGCACGACCTGACCGGCCTGGCCGGTCAGTGCAGCTGGCCGACCTCGTAGTTGCCGCCGACCTGGCGGGTCATGACGTTGAACCGGTTGAACGCGTTGATCAGCGCGATCTGCGCGACCAGCGCCATCAGCTGCTCTTCGTCGTAGTGCTTGGCCGCGGTCTCCCACACCTCGTCGGAGACGCCGCTGCCGTCGGCCAGCCGGGTGCCGTGCTCGGTCAGTTCGAGCGCGGCCCGCTCGGGCTCGGTGTACACGGTCGTCTCCCGCCAGGCGCCGACCAGGTTGATCCGCAGCGCCGTCTCGCCGGCGTGTTCGGCCTCCTTGATGTGCATGTCCAGGCAGCCCGAGCACCCGTTGATCTGACTGGCCCGGATGTTCACCAGCTGCGCGGTCGTCGCCGGCAACGCCGTCCCGGCGACGACCTTGTGCGCCGAAACCATGTACTTCGCGAACTTCGGGAAGAAGTCGGTGCCGAAGGGGTTGATACGAGCCTGCATGAGAGGTCTCCCTTTGCGTCCGTCCTGGGGTTGTACTCCCTTGGACGAGAGCGCCGGACCAGAGGTAACAGCTCTACCGCAATCCCATCTCGGCAAGGCGTTCCGGGTCGCTCACCGACACGATCCCGACGATCCGGTCGTCGACGATCGTGCACGCCATCACGCCGAGCAGCTCGCCGTCCGCCCGGAAGACCACGACGCCCGGTTCGCCGTTGACGAGTGCGGGACGCGCGTCGGCCGTGGCCCGGGCACCACGCTGCGCCCGGACGGCGACCTCGGCCGCGCCGATCCGGACGACCTCACCCCGCGAGGTGTGCGAGTGCCAGGTGACCTCGGGGTCGAGGACACGCAACAGGCCCTCGAAGTCACCCTGCCGGGCGGCCGCGAGGAACGCCTCGACGACCGCACGTTTCCGCGGCTCGTCGGTGGGCCGGTCGGTGTCCTGGACCTTGCGCCGGGCCCGGCTGGCCAGCATCTTGGTGGCATCCTCGGAGCGGCCGATGATCTGACCGATCTCCGCGAACGGCACCGCGAACATGTCGTGCAGGACGAAGGCCAGCCGCTCGGCCGGCCGCAGGGTGTCGAGCACGACCAGCAGAGCGAGCCCGACCGAATCGGCCAGCAGCGCGTCGTCCTCGGGCTTGCCGGCGTCCTCGATCACGACGACCTCGGGGACGTCGTCGTACGAGGCCTCCGGGTGGGCCTTGCGCGAACGCAGCACGTCGATGCAGACCCGGCCGACCACGGTGGTGAGCCAGCCGTTCAGGTTGCCGATCGATGACGCGTCCTGCCGGGCCAGCCGCAGCCAGGCCTCCTGGACCGCGTCCTCGGCGTCCGCACGCGACCCGAGCATCCGGTACGCCACGGAGATCAGCCGCGGCCGCTGCGCCTCGAAGGTCGCGACCAGCGCGTCGTCAGGCCCGGTTCCGGTCATGGTGTCACCTTCCTCGATCGATCACCGTCATTGCTACGACGGGATCGCCGGGACGAAGGTAACGGGGTCAGTCGTCGTGGTCCTGGTCGGACCAGTTGCCGCGCTCGCTGTTGAAGATCGACTTCGTCCCGCCGCCGGCGACGCGGGTCTGGACCGGGGCCGGGCGCGGGATCGTGGTGGTGACTTCCTGGGCGGAGTCCATCCCGATCGGGCCGGTGCCGTCGTCGTCGGTGTCGTCGTCGTCACCCTGGACGACGTCGACGCTGGCCGAGGCGCGCAGGCCGGTGCGCTGGATGACGCGCTGGATGGTCAGGTCACGGTCGTCGGGCCGGCTGACGAACTTGATCTCGCGGAAGCCCTGGTCCTGCGCGGCGGACTCGAAGATGAAGTGCCCGTATCCGAAGACGCGACCGACGAGCGGCTTGGCCAGGGTGATGTCGAGGATCCGGGCGATCGGGGTGGTCGCGACGGTCTGGGAGAAGACGCCGCGGATCCGCATCACCCGCATGTTGGTGACGACGAACCGGTCCCGGTGCTGGGTGAGGAACTGCCAGAACGCGTGCCCGAGCAGCACCAGCACGATCGCCAGCAGCACCACCCCCGCGCCGGGGGTCTGCCACAGCATCACCGCCAGCAGCGCGGCCGCGAGGAAGACCTCGAGCATCGGAACGATGAACACCACCCAGTGATGGCGTACCTCGTCGATGACGACCTCGCCCTCGTCCGAGATCAGATGCCGCCGGACCTTCGGGTCGAAGATCCGGAACAGGCCTATTCCGGCCATCCACTCACTCCCCTGTTCACCCCGCTGTCGGCCCCTCGGCCACGTCTACAGCCAAGTGTCCCGCACGATCTCTCGCGACGGGACACTCGACACCAAGACTCAGTTGAACAGCGCGGTGAGGAAGGTGATGACGCTCTGGAAGCCGTCACCGACGGCCGAGAACGCACCTCCCACGGCGTCAGCGGCACCTGCCGGCTGGGTGAAAAGATAGAACCCGGCAAAGGCGATGACCGACCAGATCAACAGCTTCTTCGGCATGCCACCACTCCTCGTTCTCAACCTACGGTCGACAGTGTTGTATCACGGATAGTCACCGATTGTCACTGACTGAACACAGCCCACCGCACAATGCTCACCAGCTACAAGACCCATTCTGTAACGGATGGAGGGCCACGGCAGAACCCGGCGCGCCGCCGTGAGACGCACATCGCCCCCTCGGCCACTCGACACGCCGATCCTGCCCGATTCCGGCACCGTCACACCGACGGGCGTTGTTGTGACAGAGCGTGTCGATCTGTCACAGCGACGGCCCTCGACGGACCGAGCACAGAGCGTCGCGATCAGAGCGCCGAGATCAGCTCGTCGGCCGCGGAGTACGGGTCGGTGTCGCCGGTGACCACCTTCGCGGCCAGTACGTCGAGCCGGGCGTCGCCGTGCAGGTGGGCGAACCGGGACCGCAGCGCCGTCATCGCGATCGCCTCGATCTCGTCCCGGGCCCGGCTCCGGCGGCGCTCGTCCAGGACACCGTTCGGCTCCATCCAGGCGAGCCGGTCCTCGATCGCGGCGACCACCTCGTCGACGCCCTCGTTCCGGCTGGCCACGGTCTTCAGGATCGGCGGCGCCCAGGCACCCTCCGGCCGGTCGGCCAGCGCCAGCATCGCGCGCAGGTCCCGGGTGACGTTCTGGACGCCGTCGCGGTCGGCCTTGTTCACCACGTAGATGTCGCCGACCTCGAGGATGCCCGCCTTCGCGGCCTGGATGCCGTCGCCCATCCCCGGCGCCAGCAGGACCAGCGTGGTGTCCGCCATCCCGGCGATCTCCACCTCGGACTGGCCGACGCCGACCGTCTCCACCAGCACCACGTCGAACCCGGCCGCGTCCAGCACCCGCAACGCCTGCGGGGTCGACCAGGACAGCCCGCCGAGGTGACCGCGGGACGCCATCGACCGGATGAACACCCCGCTGTCGGTCGCGTGGTCCTGCATCCGGACCCGGTCGCCGAGCAGCGCGCCGCCGGAGAACGGCGACGACGGGTCGACCGCGAGCACGCCGACCCGCTTGCCGGTCTTGCGGTACGCCGAGACCAGCGCGGACGTCGACGTGGACTTCCCGACCCCGGGCGATCCGGTGATTCCGATGATGTGCGCGCGCCCCGCGTGCGGGGCGAGGGCGGCCATCACCTCCCGGAGCCGGGGCGACTGGTCCTCCACCAGGGAGATGAGCCGCGCGACGGCCCGGGACTCCCCGTCCCGGGCGCGCTCGACGAGTTCGGCGACGGGTGCGGTACGGCGTGGCATCAGGTCAGTATCGGCGCGCCGTCAGCCGGCCGTCGGTACCTTGACGATCAGCGCGTCGCCCTGGCCACCGCCACCGCAGAGCGCGGCCGCGCCGACCCCGCCGCCCCGGCGCTGCAGCTCGAGTGCGAGGTGCAGGACCAGCCGGGCACCGGACATGCCGATCGGGTGGCCGAGCGCGATCGCGCCGCCGTTCACGTTCACCTTGTCCTGATCCAGGTTGAGCTCGCGGCCACTGGCGATGCCGACCGCGGCGAACGCCTCGTTGATCTCGACCAGGTCGAGCGTGGCCGGGTCGATGCCCTCCTTGGCGCAGGCCTTCACGATCGCGTTGGCCGGCTGGCTCTGCAGCGACGAGTCCGGGCCGGAGACGGAGCCGTGCGCGCCGATCTCGGCGATCCAGCTGAGCCCGAGCTCCTGTGCCTTCGCCTTGCTCATCACGACCACGGCACAGCCGCCGTCGGAGATCTGCGAGGCCGAACCGGCCGTGATCGTGCCGTCCTTGCCGAACGCGGGCCGCAGCTTGGCCAGCGAGTCCACGGTGGTGTCGCCGCGAATGCCCTCGTCGGTGTCGACGACGAGCGGGTCGCCCTTGCGCTGCGGGACCTCGACCGGGACCACCTCGTCGGCGAAGACGCCGTTCTTCCAGGCTTCCGCGGCCAGCTGGTGCGACCGGGCGCTGAACTGGTCCTGCTCCTCGCGGGTCAGCCGCAGACCGTCCGCGTTCGCCTGGTCGGTCAGCGATCCCATCGCCTGGTCGGTGAACGCGTCCCAGAGCCCGTCGTAGGCCATCGAGTCGACCAGCGCGGTGTCGCCGTACTTGAAGCCCTCGCGCGACTTCGGCAGCAGGTGCGGCGCGTTCGTCATCGACTCCATCCCGCCGGCCACCACGATGTCGTACTCGCCGGCCCGGATCAGCTGCGACGCCAGCGCGATCGCGTTCAGCCCGGACAGGCAGACCTTGTTGACGGTGATGGCGGGGACGTTCATCGGGATGCCGCCCTTGACCGCGGCCTGGCGGGCGGTGATCTGGCCGCCGCCGGCCTGCAGGACCTGGCCCATGATCACGTACTCGACCTGGTCCGGCGCGAGGCCGGCCTTGGCCAGCGCGCCCTGGATGGCGAAGCCCCCGAGCTCGGCGCCGGTGAAGCCCTTGAGGCCACCCAGCAGCCGCCCGATCGGGGTTCGCGCACCGGCGACGATGACGGTTTCGTTCTGCGAACTACGCGCGGCGTCAGACATGTTTGTCACGATACCTGCGGGGACACTGGTACGCGCCTGTCGATCAGGTCACACGCCGCGCCGGTTTGCCGGTCGAGGTGATCGGCACCACGGCCACGCAGCGCACCGACCGCGGCACCTTGTGGCGGGGCAACCTGGTCCGCGCGTAAGCGAGCAACTCGTCCACGTCCACGGGCGATCGCAGCACCACCGACGCCGCCAGCCGGGTCCCGTACTCCTCGTCCGGTACGCCGTCCACCCGCGCCTCCGCGATCGCGGGATGGGCCAGCAGCACGTCCTCCACCTCGGCCGGGAAGACGTTCTCGCCACCGGTCACGACCATCGCGTCGGACCGCCCGGCCACGAAGAACCGCCCGGCCGTGTCCTGGTACCCGAGGTCGCCGGAGTCCGCCATCCCGCCGAGCCGCGCGCGCCGTCCGCCCCCGGCGTACTGGGCGAACTCCAGCCGGCTCGCGATGCACAGGTGCCCGATCTCCCCTGCCCGCAAAGGGTTTCCGGCCTCGTCGAGGACGGCGACCCGGATCCCGGCCGCGGGTCGCCCGATCGTCCCGGGCGCCGCCGCGAGGTCGTCCGGGGTCGCGATCGTCGACCAGCCGTCCTCGCTCGACCCGTACAGGTTGAACAGCACCGGCCCGTACGCCGAGACCAGCCGCGCCGCGACGGCGGGATGCAGCATCCCGGCCCCGCTGACCACGGCCGCCGGCTCGGCGCGACCACCCGCCCGCTCGATCTTGGCCAGCACGGGCGGTACGCCGACGAGGACGCAGCCGGGATGCGTACCGACGTAGTCCGCCACCTCGGCCGGGTCCCGCAGCAGCACCACCGGCATCCCGAAAGCCAGCCCCACCGCGAGGAACCCGAACCCGAACCCGTGGAACAACGGCGGCGTCACCACCAACGGCGACCCCGACCGCAACGGCAGCCGCCGGACCAGCGTGCTCACCGGGATCCCCTGCGTCGACCGCACTCCCCCGCGTTCGACACCCTTCGCGGTCCCCGTACTCCCCGACGTGAGCAGGATGACCTGGCCCCGTTTTCCGCGCCTCGGTCCCAGCTCTACCTGGGGCGCCGGGGTCCGTGGATCGAGCAGCACCACATCGGCGTTCCCGCGCAGTCCGGCGGCGACCTCGACGACGAACGAGCGCGAGTCCGGCTCGTTCACCGTCCACCGCGGTTCGTCGATCTCCGCGGCCCGGCGATCGACCAAGTCGTCCAGCTCCGCACAACTCACCGGTCCTTGCGCGTCGACGATCGCGGTCTCCTCCGGACGGCGTCGGGCCGCGATCCCGACCAACGCGCTGAAGGTCAGCCCGTCCCGGCGGAGAACGCTTTGCACACCAGGCCGCCAAACCGGGACGGCACCGAGCAGCCGCGTCAGGCCCACGGTCACGTCCACCGCCGCCGCGCGTCGCATCACCGGCTCCGCAGCATCCGGAGCACCCGGGCCTGGGCCGCCTCATAGGGGCCCTGGGCAACGTTAGCGAGCGCCGCCGCCGGTCGTGCCCACCACGGCACCAGCAGCCGCGGCCGGCGGACCAGCGCGCGCCCGATCACCTCCGCCGCCGCCTCCGCGGTCAGCCCGGGGACCCGTGGGTGGTACGTCGGCGCGCTCATCGGCGTGTGGACCAGGCCGAAGTGGATCGAGGTGGTCGCCACCCCGTCGACGCGGATCTCCGGGGCCACGCACCGCAGCCAGGCCTCGAACGCGGACTTGGACGCGCTGTACACGGCCCACTCGGCGAGCGGGAGGTCGACGTTCAGCGTGCCCACGTTGACGACATGACCGTTGCCCTGGGCCCGCATTCCGGGGAGCAGGCCGGACAGCAGCCGGACCGGGCCGAGGTAGTTCACCGCGTTCGTCCGGGTCACGTCGTGGAACCGGTCCACGGTGTCGGCGAGCGACCTGCGGATCGACTTGCCCGCGTTGTTCACCACGACGTCCACCCGGCCGTGCTCCGCGAGCACGCCGGCGACCAGCCGATCCACCGACTCGGGATCAGCCAGGTCGACCGGGTACGGCACCGCCGTACCGCCTCGTGCCGCGATCCGTTCGGCCACCTCGGCCAGCCGATCACCTCGCCGGGCCGCGAGCAGGACCGTCGCCCCGGCCGCGGCCACCAACTCGGCCGTCCGCTCGCCGATCCCGGACGACGCACCGGTCACCAGGACCACCCGGCCGCCGACGGCCGATTCCAGCCGTGCCGGGTCGACCCGCGCCCATCCGGGCCCGAGCAGCCGGCGGTACATCTCGTTCTGCAAAGCCATCGGATCGTCCAGTGTCGCATCGGCCACTTTCGATGGCATTCCGTCCGGGGACGAGACACTCTGGCGGCATGGAGCAGCGGACCGCCACCGAGACCTTGTTCGAGGCCATCGACCATGTCGGCATCGCCGTGGCCGACTTCGACGAGGCGGTGCGGTTCTACGCGGAGACCTTCGGGATGACGGTCGCGCACGAGGAGGTCAACGAGGAGCAGGGCGTCCGGGAGGCGATGCTCTCGGTGGGCGACTCCGGTTCGTCGATCCAGCTGCTCGCGCCGCTGTCCGAGGACTCCCCGATCGCGAAGTTCCTGGACCGCAACGGCCCCGGCGTCCAGCAGGTCGCGTACCGGGTCCGGGACCTCGACGCGGTGTCGGCGACCCTGCGGGACCGGGGCGCGCGACTGCTCTACGAGGAGCCGAAGCGAGGGACGGCCGGATCGCGGGTGAACTTCGTCCATCCGAAGTCGGCCGGCGGCGTCCTGGTGGAACTCGTCCAGCCCGCTCGCTGACAGACGGTGAAATCGGCCGCAAAAACCATCCGCAGACGGTTACCACCGGTGAGACTCGGAGTTACTGTGGTGCGGTGCTGATCGACAGCGCTTCTGATTCTCGCCAGCAGGGGCCCGTGGGGTTCGAGCACGACGCCTTCGTGTATTCCGACGACGACGACTTCCTCGACCAGGCGGCACCGTTCCTTCATCGCGGCCTGACGGCCGGTGAGACCGTCGTCGCCGCCCTGCCGGAGCTCCGCAACGACCTGCTCCGTGGCGCGCTGGGACGACGCGCGGACCAGGTGATCTACGTCGACATCGCCGACGTCGGCCGCAATCCGGCCCGGATCATCCCGCTCTGGCGCGCCCTGCTCGACCAGGCGCCGGGGATCCCGCTGCGCGGCCTCGGCGAGCCGGCCTACCCGGGCCGGTCCGCGGCCGAGCTGGACGAGGCGATCCTGAACGAACTCCTGCTCAACGTGGCCTTCGGGCGAGCCCGGTCGTTCCGGCTGCGCTGCCCGTACTCGGCCAAGGTCGACGCCGATCCGGCCGGCCTGCACCCGTCGACCGACGCCACCCGCGCCGCGGCCGCGACGACGTTCTGTACGCCATTGTCGCCGGTTCCGCTCGGCGCGGTCCGGATGCCGTTCGGGCTGGCCGACCTCGGCGAGATCCGGCAGACCCTCGAAGCCCAGGCCCGGCCCCGCGGTCTCGACGGCGACCGGCTGGACGACCTGACCCTGGCGCTGCACGAGATCTGCACGAACAGCATCCGCTTCGGCGGCGGCCGCGGGCGGCTGTCGCTATGGGCCGAGGGCGGGATGCTGGTCTGCGACGTCGCCGACCACGGCCGGATCGACGACCTGCTGGTCGGCCGGGTACTGCCGCCCACCGACCGGCTCGGCGGCCGCGGTGTCTGGATGGCCAACCAGCTCTGCGACCTGGTCCAGGTGCGCTCCGGCGGCAGCGGGACCCAGGTCCGCCTGCACGCCGTCCTGCGCTGACATCGAAAGCCAACGTCGCGATAAGACCACTGATCCCGGTGGACTGGAAAAGTGACGGTCGTCTCAACGGCCGCGAACTGTGTCACAAGGCACAGCCAGGACGGCATACTCGTCGGTAGATTCCGCTCACCCCGACCGCCGTTCCTGGAGGTTTTGACGTGAAGCAGATCCTCGACGCGATCCTTGCCGGTGACAGTGCCGCCGTCGGCGGGCTGGAGGTACCGGACCACTACCGCGGGATGACCGTGCACGCCGAAGAGGCGGACATGTTCGAGGGTCTGACCAGCAAGGAGAAGGACCCGCGCAAGAGCCTGCACCTGGACGACGTGCCGACCCCCGAGCTCGGCCCGGGCGAGGCGCTGGTCGCGGTGATGGCGAGCGCGATCAACTACAACACGGTCTGGACCTCGATCTTCGAACCGGTCTCCACGTTCGCGTTCCTCAAGCGGTACGGGAAACTCTCGCCGTTGACCGCCCGCCACGACCTGCCGTACCACGTGGTCGGCTCGGACCTGGCCGGCGTCGTGCTGCGGACCGGGCCGGGCGTGAACGCGTGGAAGCCCGGCGACGAGGTGGTCGCGCACTGCCTGTCGGTCGAGCTGGAGTCCCCCGACGGGCACAACGACACGATGCTCGACTCGGAGCAGCGGATCTGGGGGTTCGAGACCAACTTCGGCGGTCTGGCCGAGCTGGCCCTGGTCAAGTCGAACCAGCTGATGCCGAAACCGGGCCACCTCACCTGGGAGGAGGCCGCCTCGCCGGGCCTGGTGAACAGCACGGCGTACCGGCAACTGGTGTCGGCCAACGGGGCGAACATGAAGCAGGGCGACGTGGTGCTGATCTGGGGCGCGTCCGGCGGCCTCGGCTCGTACGCGACCCAGTTCGCGCTGAACGGCGGCGCGGTCCCGGTCTGCGTGGTGTCGTCGGAGGAGAAGGCGGAGATCTGCCGGGCGATGGGCGCCGAGCTGATCATCGACCGGTCCGCGGAGGGGTACCGGTTCTGGATCGACGAGCACACCCAGGACCAGAAGGAGTGGAAGCGGCTCGGGGCCCGGATCCGCGAGCTGACCGGCGGCGACGACCCGGACATCGTCTTCGAGCACCCGGGCCGGGAGACGTTCGGTGCGTCCACCTTCGTCGCGCGCAAGGGCGGCACGATCGTCACCTGCGCGTCCACCTCGGGGTACATGCACTCCTACGACAACCGGTACCTGTGGATGAACCTGAAGCGGATCATCGGCTCGCACTTCGCCAACTACCGGGAGGCGTGGGAGGCCAACCGGCTGATCGCGAAGGGCATGATCCACCCGACCGTGAGCAAGGTGTACCCACTGGAAGAGACAGCCCAGGCGGCGTACGACGTGCATCGCAACCTGCACCAGGGCAAGGTCGGCGTCCTCACCCTGGCCCCGACCGAGGGCCTCGGCGTCCGCGACGAGCAACTCCGCGCCCGCCACGTCGACAAGATCAACCGCTTCCGCAACCGCTGACCCGCGCGACCGCGGATCCCCACCACTCACCAACCCGGTCGCGGAGGTGTCCGCGCGCGCTCGGCAGGCGTGGATCGGGGCCGCGTCCGGGGTTGGGGAGTGGTGGGGATCCGGTCCGGCGGAGCGTAGTGTCGATCGCACTCCCGGTTAGGTGGGTGGGCCTGAGTTCTGACAGGCTTACGCTGGGGGATTCACACGAGCCGCCAGAAGGGACATTCAGCGATGGCTGACGAGTCGAGCCTGCCGTTCTTCGACCGTACGGCGACCGCCGCCGGGGGCTTCCCCGTCGCACGCCGGGGGTACGACAAACACGCGGTGGACGACTATGTCCGGGCGCTGGAGGCACAGCTCGCCGAGGTCCGGGCCAAGGTCGACGAGCTGACCGGGAACCAGGCGCCGCTGCAGCGCCAGCTGGAGGAGGCCAAACGCCAGCTCGAGGCGAGCGCGAACCCGTCGTACGCCGGGCTCGGCGACCGGGCCGCGCAGATCCTCCGGCTCGCCCAGGACCAGGCGTCCGAGGCGCTGGAAGAGGCGCGGCGCGAGGCCGAGGAACTGCGCGCCACGGCGGCCAAGGAAGCGGCCGCGGCCCGGTCCACCGGTGACCGCGAGGCCGAGGACATCCGGACCGTCGCGCTGAACGAGTCGGACAGCATGCGTCGCACCGCGGAGGGTGACGCAGCCGAGATCCGCCGGACCGCCGAGACCGAGGCCGGCGAGGTGCTCGCCGCCGCTCGCCGCAAGGCCGAGCAGTTGCAGCTCACCGCCGAGTCCCAGGCCAGCACGCTGAAGAACGGCGCGCTGCACGAGGCGGAGAAGATCCGCACCGCGATCCAGCGTGAGTCCGCCGCGCTGCGGGCCCGGCTGGCCGACGAGCGCGAGCAGCAGGCGAAGGAGCTGGCCGACAAGCACCAGCAGATCGCCGCCGACACCGAGAACCTGACCACCCAGATGCGCGAGGCGGCCGAGCAGTCCGAGCGCCGGGTGGCCGAGGCGACCGAGCAGGCCCGCAAGATCCGCCAGGAGGCGGACGCGTCGGCCGAGCGGACGCTGACCCGGGCCCGCCGGGAGGCCGAGCAGGTGCTGATCACGTCCCGGTCGCGCGCCGAGGCCGAGCTGGCCAGCGCTGCCGACGAGGCCGAGCGGTCCCGCACCCTGATCGCCCGGGAGACCGAGCGGTTGGCCAAGCGCCGGGACGGCATCCTGGCCCAGATCGCCGGGCTGAACGACATCGCCAGCAACATTGCCCGCCAGGCCGCCGAGCTCGACTCCGAGACGGCCACCCCGGCGTACACCCCGTTCAACGCACCGGGTCAGGGCGCCGCCCAGAGCAGCCCGTTCACCGGCCCCTCGAACCAGGGCCCCTCGAACCAGGGCCCGGCGAACCAGGGTCCGGCGCAGGGCCAGGCACAGAGCCAGTCGCAGGGGAACAACCCGTTCGCCCGGCCGGCCGAGAGCAGCCCGTTCGCGGCCGCGCCGGAGTACCCGGTCCCGGCCGAGCCGTCCGCGACCGAGTACCCGGCGCCCACCGAGCCGGCCGCGGACGCGCCGACGTTCGGCCGGACGACTGGTGGGCAGAGCGGCGCTTTCGGCGGGCAGAGCCCGTTCGTCGGGTCGACGGCCGGTGGTGCGCGGGTCGACGAGACGACGATCGACACCGACCTGCGGGTCGACCCGGCCGTGCTGGCCACGCCGGCCGACAGCAAGCCCACCGAGCCGGACACAGCCCAGAAGACGACCGCTGCCAAGGCGCCCGCCAAGGCTGACGACAAGGCCGATGCCAAGACTGTCGCAAGCGCCGACGACAAGGCTGACGACAGCGCCGGCACCAAGGCTGCCGGGAAGCCGGCCGCGCGGGAGCCGCGGGACGAGACCCGGATCGACGAGTTCCGGCTCGAGGACCTGGCCAACGAGGAGACCCGGGTGAGCGGGGAGAGCCCTTTCAAGGGGGACAGCCCGTTCAAGACCGAGCCCGGCGACAGTGACGACAAGGCCAAGTCCACCGCGAAGGACCGGAAGTGACGCCAGCCGGCGACGACAACTCAAGCCCCACCGAGGGCAGCGCAGGAACCAGAACCGTCGACACCGCCGAGGAGGCCGCCCGCACGGCGGAAGCAGCGGCGGAGGCGGCCGAACGCGCCGCGGAGCACGCCGACGAGTCGGCGGAGGATGCGGGCGACGCGGCCCAGCGGGCCGGCGCGGCGGCGGAGCAGGCTGATCTCGCCGATGCGTCGGCGGAGCAGTCGGCGCGGCGGGCCGCTTCGGCGGAGGCTGCTGCTCGGCAGGTGGACGGGGTCGGGGAGCTGCAGCAGACGCCGGTCGGTGATCTGCTGATCGACGAGCGGCATCCGTCCGAGGGGATGGGGGCTCCTGGTCCGCCGTTGCGGCGGTCGAACCCGTTCGTGTTCGGGTTCTTCGCGGCGCTGGGCGTCCTGGTCGCGTGGGGCCTGTGGAACGCGCTCGGCCAGGCGAAGTCGGTCATCATCCTGCTGGTCGTGTCGATGTTCATCGCGGTCGGTCTGAACCCGCTGGTCGAGTGGTTCATGCGTCGCGGTCTGCGCCGTGGGTTCGCGGTCGGTGTGGTGTTCCTGCTGATGATCCTCGCGGTGGCCGGCGTCGGCTTCGCGATCGTGCCGGTGGTCAGCGAGCAGATCAACAACCTGATCGAGAACGCGCCCGACTGGCTGAACCTGCTGAACAACTCCAAGACCGTCAACGACCTGGACAACCGGTACCACTTCATCCAGAAGGCGACCGAGTACGTCCAGGACCCGGCGCTGGCGCAACGCGCCTTCGGCGGCATCCTCGGCGTCGGCAAGGTGGTCGCGAACGCGCTGTTCAACACGTTCACGATCCTGATCCTGACGCTGTACTTCCTGGCCTCGCTGCCGAGCGTCAAGCGGGCCGCGTACAGCCTGGTCCCGGCCACCCGGCGGCCGCGGGTCTCGATCCTCGGCGACCAGGTGCTCAGCCGGGTCGGCGGGTACGTCAGCGGTCAGTTCCTGGTCGCGCTGTGCGCCGGCGTCTTCATGTTCATCTTCCTGGAGATCGTCGGGCTGCGTGACTACGCGGTCGCGCTGGCGATCGTGGTGATGTTCACCGCGTTCATCCCGATGGTCGGTGGCCTGATCGGCTGCGTCATCATCACCGCGATCGGTTTCACCGACGGGCTCTGGGTCGGCATCGCCTGCCTGGCGTACGGCGTGATCTATCAGCAGGTCGAGAACTACGTGATCGCCCCGCGGATCATGCGCCGCGCGGTCGACATCCCCGGCGCGGTCACCGTGGTCGCGGCCCTGCTCGGCGGCGCCCTGCTCGGCGTGGTCGGCGCGCTGCTGGCGATCCCGAGCGCGGCCGCGCTGTTGCTCATCATCCGCGAGGTCTGGGTCCGCAAGGCGGACGCCTCCTGACCTCGCCCGAGGTGCCGACGGCCGCCGAGCTGGCGCAGTCCGGCTTGGCGGCCCAGCACCCGGTCACCCGAGGCTGGGCCCCCGACGAGGTCCGGCTCGGCCGGCTGGAACGGCAGTTCGCGTTCGACGTGCGGCTCGCGACCGACCTCGACATCGCCACCCAGCGCGCGGCCCGCTACGCGCCGGGGCGACCGCCCGAGGTGATGCTCAACGAGTGGGTCCAGGTCGCTCCCGACCTGCAAGCGATGCTGAGCATGCGGTACGAGGGCGGCGCGGCCGACAAGCCGTTCGTCGACGCCACTCCCCTGAGCCGTCCCGTCGAGGCGGCCGACCTCGCTCATCTCGCCGCCGCGGCCCAGGCCCGGTACGGCGAACTGCGCCCGCGGTACCTGCGGCTGTGGAGCCGGCACCCGGCCGGGTGGTTCGACGGCACCGCGCTGGACAAGCGCTACCTGGCCGCGCCCCTCGCTTCGTTGCGCGGGGCAACTGTTGCGGCCGGGCTGACCGTTGCTCCGGCCGAGTCGCTCGACCGGTACGACGACGCGCGGCAGGCGTACGCCGCCGTGGACGCCGCGTACCCCGACCACCCCGACCAGGCTGCGTTGCAGAGCGCCGACAACCTCGCCGAGACCCTGGCGAACGGGCTGCTCTTCGACGTCCGGGTCGACGGCGAGTGGGCCGGGTACGTCGCCGCGATGACCGGGGACGACACGCTCGGCCTGCCCGCGTACATCGTCGAGGAGCTGATCCTGGCCCCGGCGTACCGCGGCCGCGGCTACGGCAGCTCGCTCTCCACGTTACTCGCCGACGCGCTGCCGACCGACCTCGACGTGCTGCTCGGCACGATCCACGCGGCCAACCGGGGCGCGATCACGGCCGCCACCCGGGCCGGCCGGATCGACGTCGGCGGCTGGTTCCAGGTCCCGCTCCTTTAGACCCACGTCGAAAAGCCCCCGCACAGGCCTGGCGCAGAAGCGTCATGGCCGGTGGCGCTCGTGCTGGGACCTTGACAGCCGGGAGCG
The DNA here is from genome assembly GCF_007828865.1 of Kribbella amoyensis. Classification (NCBI taxonomy): domain Bacteria; kingdom Bacillati; phylum Actinomycetota; class Actinomycetes; order Propionibacteriales; family Kribbellaceae; genus Kribbella; species Kribbella amoyensis. The sequence goes on along the minus strand of NZ_VIVK01000002.1, from coordinate 658,467 downwards.
GCGATCGTACTTTCGGGCCAGTCCGTAATTCGCCCTTCGGCCGTCCGAAACTCCTGCCCGCTCTGGGAGGTCCTCCATGCGTGGTCCCTTGCGGTTACTCGTCACCGCCGTCCTGCTCGCCCTCTTCGTCCCGTCTTTGGTCGCCCTCCCGGCCGCCGCCGCGGACGACATGGTGCTGGCCGACTTCGAATCCGCCGACGCCCTCAAGGGCGCGACAATCCTCGTGCCAGGTCTCGACCAGGCGACCGTCACCGACACGTTCGCGAGTACCGGGCGGTCGGCGATGGCACTCGACCTCGGGCCGATGAAGTCCAAGCAAGGCCAGGTCTTCCCGCGCGTCTGGCTGAACGTCGGCTCGACCCTGCCGGACGTTGACTGGACCCAGTGGCAGTACCTGCACGTCGGGGTGGCGAACGCCTCGGCCGAGCCGGCCACGCTGTACCTCGTCGTCTTCGACAAGGCCGGCAAGTACGTGCAGCGGTCGATCGCCGCGCAGCCGTTCGCGTACCACGTGTTCCAGCTCAAGGTCTCCGACATCGCCGCCGCCGGGGTGAACCTGGCCGATCTGGCCAAGGTGCAGCTCAGCTCGGAGCGGTCGGTGAACCCGAAGCGGCTGCTCGCCGACGACCTCCGGCTCACCAACACCGCGACCGACATCCCGGCCGAGGTGGCCCGGGTCGCGCCGAAGCTGATCGGGTCGATGAACCTGAACGGCCTGCACGCCGACGCGGCCCAGGCGCTGGAGCAGGTACGGCGCGGGATCAAACCCGGACCGCTGGGGCCGGACCAGCACCTCAAGAAGCAGGCCGCCTCGATCCGTACCGAGCTGGACGCCCTGAAGACGCGGATCGGTGCTGTCGGCAACGATGCCGACGAGGCCCGGGCGATCTGGTTCGCGGTGCGCGACGTCGGCTGGGAGGTCAAGCGGCTGGCCAGCCTGGTCAGCGCCCGGAAGGCCCAGCCGGCGGCCCCCGTCGGGCTCGGATTCGCGGACGCGATGACCCGGGTGTACCCGCGCGACCTGCCGTGCGACTGCAGCTTCGCGAAGCCGACCGTGGATGCTGTCCGCGGCGAACACGAGGGCCTCCAACTGGTCGCGATCCCGTACGGCGCCGCGCTGACGGACGTCGGCGTCAAGGTCCGCGCGCTGCGGCCCGGTATCACCGTCGACGCGCACCCGGTGTTGTCCTTCGACATGAAGCCGCCGGTCAGGCAACACCCCGCCACCCCGACCGCGTTCCGGCCGAGCAACTACACCGGCTGGACCCCGGACGCGATCCAGACCGGGTACGACACGGTCGACACCGAGGCCGGCGACCTGCAGGCGTTCTGGGTCTCGATCGAGACCAGCCAGGCCACCCGGCCCGGGGTGTACCCGGTCGTGCTCGAACTGCGGGCCGCCGGACTGCCGCCGCAGCTGACCCGGTTCGACGTGAAGGTCCACGACACCACGATCGCCCGGCAGTCCGGGCTGCGGACCGCGATCGGCCACGACCCCAAGGCCTACGCCGAGCCGTACGGGGTCACCGATCCGGCCGAGGTGCGCAGGCTGGTCGACGAGGAGTACGACTTCCTCGACCGGTACCTGCTGCAGGGGGACAACATCTACCGCAAGGTGTACGAAACGGCCCCGCCGTCGGTGGAAAGCCTGCGCAAGATCGAGGCGCGGCCGGGTGGTCTGCGGCAGTTCAACATCTGGTACTTCGACCCGCGGGTGTTCGACCGGACGAAGCCGGACACCTGGGCGGCGCAGGCGGACGAGTTGTTCGACCTGATCCAGCCGTACGTCGAGCAGTACCGGGCGGCCGGGCTACTGGACAAGGGTTACCTGTACTGCTGTGACGAGACCCGTGCCGAGCACACCGAGCTGGTGAAGTTCGTGCTGACCCGGTTCAAGGCGCGGTTCCCGGGCGTCAAGGTACTGACCACGATCATCGACGACCAGATGGGCCGGCAGTCCGGGCTGGACAAACTGATCGACTGGTGGGTCCGGGACGTGCCGTGGTTCGAACCGGACGTCATCGCCGAGCGGCACGCGGCCGGCCGGGAGGCCTGGTGGTACCTGCACGCCGGCAACCGCAACCCGACCCCGAACGTGTTCGTGAACTACGACCCGGGCCAACTGCGCACCCTGCTCGGCCCGATGGCCCACCAGGCCGGGGTCGACGGCTTCCTCTACTACCGGGTCGACCGCTGGTACGGGCACCCGCTGCTGGACGACGACCCGACCACGTCGTGGGACCCGCAGACCTGGAACGACCTGGCCGGTGACGGCTCGCTGCTCTATCCGGGTCCGGACGGGCCGGTGCCGTCGATCCGCCTGGAGAACATCCGGGACGGGCTCGAGGACTACAACCTGCTCGACACCCTGCAGCAGGCGATCGACACCGCGCCGCCGGCGACCGACCCGCGACTGATCGCCGAGGCGAAACGCCTGCTCAGCGGCAAGGACGTTGTCACCAGCAACTACGAGTACGTCCAGGAGCCCGCGAAGTACCGCACCTGGCGCGCCAACGTCCTCACCACACTCGACCGACTGCGCTGACGGGAGGCGATGACCGATGACCGCGATCTCGAGCAGACGGGACTTCCTCCGCCGGACCGGGCTCATCACGCTGGCCGGGTCGGTCGGTCCGACGATGAGCGTGCTGCCCGCGGCCGCCGCGGGTGGCTCCGGCTACCTCGACCGGGCGACCTGGGACGGCTGGCTCGCGCAGTTCTTCACCGAGCGCAAGGACGGGATGCCGGACCAGCCGAACGACGACACCGCCACCGGCAAGTCCGGCGGCCTCGGCTGGGGCGCGTCGTACCTGCTCGCGGGTTTCCTGCGGATGTACCACGCGTACGGCGACACCCGGTACCTCGACCAGCTGATCGAGTCCATCGACGCGGTGCTGTCGGTGCGGGACAGCAAGCGCGGCGTGACCGACTACCGCGGCCGGTCGCTGCCGGCCTGGCGAGCCAACCACCCGTACACGGTGGGCGCGGTCGACCTGAGGGATGCCGACGGTCGCCCGACGCTGCAGGTACGGGCGGGCCGGGTCTACAGCAGCACCACCTCGGTCACCGTGATGCCCGGTCCGGAGCCACACCTCTTCGGCTTGGACGTCCGGCACGCGCAGAGCGGCAACCGCCATGTGTACTCGTGGCTGTCGATGGACCCGGCCAGCCCGGACTACGCCGTCAAGCGGTTGTACAACGACTACCCGGCCGTGGTGCTCGCCACCGCGCTGGATCTGCGGGAGACGCCGGCCGCGGCAGGCGTCCCCGCGCCCGGCACGTACCGGATGACCTCGTTGCCGACCATCTTCGCTGTGCACACCGGGATGATCACCTACCCGATCGCGCAGTTCGTGCGCACCGTGCTGACCACCCCGAAGCTGCTCGCCCGGCGGCACTACCGGACGAAGGCGTTGGAGTACCTGCTGGCGGTGCGGGCCGCGGTCGCGGTGCACGACGCCGAGTACCAGCTCACCGAGCGCGGTGAGGGCACGCTGATCTGGCTGAAGGGATCGCCGCAGCAGTGGGACGGTTCCGAGCAGCCGATCAACCAGACGCTGGGCTGGGGCCAGACGGTGTCCGAGCTGGCTCGGATCACCGGCGAACGCACGTACCGGGAGCGGACGGCCGCGATGACCGCGATGTTCCGCGGCCAGCTCGCGCTGGACGCCACCCGGGGCTCGTACTCGTGGCGCTACTGGCCGACGTTCGGCACCATCCACAACGGGTACGCCAAGACGGGTTCGCCGGACACCGACGTCTCCGTCTACAACCCGAACCTGGCGACCCCACAGCGGCAGGTCGAGGACGTCTCGCACGCGGCGATCTCGGTCGAGTTCGCGGGCGCCGCGTACAAGGCCGGCCTCGGCCTGACGAAGCCGGAGATGGAGCGGCTCACCCGCACCTACACCCGCAACGTCGCGACCGAGCGGGACGGGTTCGGCGCGACCACGTTCCTGCGGGTGAACGGGACGGGCACCACCGACTTCGGCTACGCCGGGCAGGCGCCGCGCTGGATGCAGCTCGCGGCGTGGGACCCGATGGTCTACGAGCACTCGCTCGCGGTGTTCGACGCGTACCAGCCGACACCGGAGAACCAGGGCGGCGTGTTCGGCTGGATGCTCGGCAACCTGGCCTATCTCCAGCAGTACCACCGCCGCCACCGCGTCTGACTCCGGGCCGGCTCACGGGCCGGCTCACGGGCCGGCTCACGGGCCGGCGAGCTTGGTGACCTCGGGGCCGCGTGGATCCATGAACGCGCAGGCCCTGGGGTAGCCGGCCAGGCAGCCGCGCATCGTCATCAGCGCGGTGTAGTAGTCGATGTAGCGGAAGCCGTACGTCTCGCCGCGGGCGAAGGCCTGGTGCCGGATCGCGCCGACCCAGCGGTAGAAGGCGTCGTCCGGGATCGGCACGTACGTGGTCGGCTGGAACCCCTCCATGTCCTCCCAGTTCTCGGCGTGCAGGAAGGTCCGGACCGAGTGCCGCGGCAGCTCGTGGTCCATCGGCAACCCGGCCAGGAACCGGGCCCGCTCGGCCAGCTTCGCGGCGTACTCGTGGTCGCGGTGGATGCTGTGCTTCCAGTGCGTGATCAGCGTGTCCGGCTGCTTCTCCCGGATGATCGACGCCAGCTCCAGCGCGACCTCGTCGGTGTCGGGCAGGAAGCCGTCGCTGTGGTCGAGCGCGATGAAGTCGGCACCGATCGCGGTCGCGAACGCCTCCCCCTCGGCCAGCTTCTGCGTCTTGTACTCCGCCGGGGACAGCCGCGGGTGCCCGCGTTCGCCGTAGGTCAGCGCCACGATGGTCGCAGAGGCGCCTTCGCCGACGAGCTTGGCCAGGGTGGGACCGGCGGTGAGATCCATGTCGCCGATGTGACCGCCGATGGCGAGGACCGATCTGTTCATCCGTTACTCCTGACTGGCTACTTGAGACCGCTGAGCACGACGCCGCGGACGTAGTACTTCTGGAAGGCGAGGAAGACAGCGAGCACGGGCAGCGTGCTGATCACCAGGCCGGCCATCACGATCGGCATCGTCCGGTCCGGGTCGAGGAAGCTCTGCAGCAGCTGGATGCCGACCGGCAGCGTCTGCAGTTCGGGGCTGGACGAGGAGATCAGCAGCGTCCAGATGTACTCGTTCCAGGTGCCGATGAAGGTGATCAGGCCGAGCGTGATCGCGACCGGTTTGGTCTGCGGCAGCACGATCAGCCGCCAGGTCTGCCACTGGTTCGCGCCGTCGATCCTGGCCGCCTCCAGCATCTCGTCCGGCAGCGAGACCATGAACTGGCGCATCAGGAAGATGCCGAACCCGCTGACCGTGAACGGCAGGATCAGCGCGACCAGGCTGGTGGTCAGCCCGCCGTCGCCGCCTCGGCCGAGCAGGTCGTTGCCCCCGGCCAACGGCCAGTTCAGCATGATCAGGAACGTCGGGATCAGCAGCAGGAACGGCGGCAGCATCATCGTCGCGAGGATGAACCGGAAGATCACCGCGCGACCGCGGAACCGCAGCTTCGCCAGCGCGTACCCGGCCAGGCTGGACGTGATCAGCACGGACACGGTGACGCTGACCGTGACGATCACGCTGTTCCGGAACAGCCGGACCAGCTCCAACTGCTCGAACGCGGCCCGGTAGTTGTCCAGGCCGAACGACTCCGGCAGCAACCGGTACGGGATGACGCCGTACTCCCCCGCGCCCTTGAACGAGCTCATCACCATGTCGAGGAACGGCATCACCATCGCCACCGCGCCCAGGATCACCACCAGGTACGCGAACCACGGGAACCCACCGCGTCGTCGTCTCACGAGGTCTCCTCTCCCCGGCGCCGGGCGATCCACAACTGCAGCAGGGTGATCGCGAGGATGATCACGAACAGCACCATCGCCATCGCGCTCGCCGTCCCCCAGGCGCCGAACTTGAACGCCTGCTGGTACATCTCGAACGCGGCCACGTTGGTCGAGTTCACCGGGCCGCCGTCGGTGGTCATCACGATGATCAGCGCGAACGACTGCAACCCGCCGATGAACTGGGTGATCAGGACGAACAGCAACGACGGCCGGAGCAGCGGCAGGGTGATCTGCCAGAACATCCGCCAGCTGTTCGCACCGTCCACCTCGGCCGCCTCGTAGTACATCTCCGGGATCGCCTTGAGTCCCGCGGTCAGGATCAGGACGGCGCCGCCGATCGACGCCCACGCGTGCACCACGGTCACCGCCGGCAAGGCGTAGCTGGAGTCGGAGAGGAAGCCGATGCTGTTCACGCCGAGCTTGTTCAGCACGCCGTTGATCAGGCCGGCCGGCTGGTACATCATCTTCCAGACGTTGCCGATGGCCACCACCGTCGCGACCACTGGCAGGAAGTACAGCACCCGCCAGAAGCCCTGGAAGCTGAGCCGGTCGATGCAGTAGGCGACCAGCACCGAGCCGAAGGTGGCCAGCGTGACCGAGCCGACCGCGAACAGCAGCGTGTTCACCAGGATCGGCCGGACGAAGCTGCCGTCGAAGCGCAGCACGTCGGCGAAGTTCGACACCCCGGCGAACTCGATGGTGCCGAGGTCGAAGCCGCCCCAGTCGGAGAACGCCAGCACCACCGCGAACAGGAACGGCAGGACCAGGAACACGCAGAAGAACAGCAACGCGGGCGCGAGGAACAGGTACGCCGCGCGCCCGTCCCGATGGATGCCCCCACGGCCGGGAGCGGCCGCCACCACCGCTCCCGTCGGCAAGGTGCTCGACGTGGCCGTCACTGCGGCTTGACGGCCTTCGCGGCCTGGGTCAGCGCCTCGTCCGGACTCTTGCCGTCAGCAAGCACCGTCATGATGGCGTTGTGCAGCGCGGTCTTCGCCTCGTAGGCGCCGGCCAGGTTCGGCTCCGGCATCGCGTACTCCGCGGCGTCGTAGATCGGCACCAGGTTCGGGTCGTCCAGCGACTTCTTCAGCGTGGCCGCGTCCGCGGTCCGCGGCGGGATCAGGCCCATCCCGGCCAGGTACTCGCCCATCCCGGTGACGCCCGCGGAGCCCTGGTGCTCGTTCAGCCAGGTGAGGAACTTCCATGCCTCGTCCGGGTGCTTGCTGCGCTGGTTCACGCCCATGAAGAACCCGTACGCCAGCGAGCCCTTGCTCCCGGCGGCCGGTCCCGGGATCGGGGCGACGCCGACGTCGGAGTACTTCCCGGCCATCTGCGTCTTCAGGCTGCCGACCCACCAGCCGGCCTGGATCGCCATCGCGACGCCTCCGCTGCGGAACTGCTTGGTCGGCATGATCGACGGGTCGGTCGCCTTCGCCCCGGCGAGGTCCGCCTCCAGCCCGAGTGCCGCCTTGCCCTGCTCCCCGGCGAACTGCGCAGTCCCGTCCTCGCCGAGGAAGGAGCCGCCGGCCGCGTCCAGCAAGGACAGGAACGGGTGCGCCGACTTGTTGTCACCGTCCTGGATCAAGCTCAGGCCCTCGACCTGGACGTTGCCCTTCGCGTCCCGCTTCGCCACCTTCTTCGCGGTGTCGGCCAGCTCGGCCCAGGTGGCCGGCGGCTTGGTCACCCCGGCCGCGGCCAGGATCTTCTTGTTGTAGAACAGCGCGTACGTGTTCAGCTCGGTCGGATAGCCGAGCAGGGTGTCGCCGGTCGTCACCGCGCCGAGGGCGGCCGGGCTGTAGCTCGCCTTGATCTTCTGGGCCACGTCGTCGGGCACCTTCGCGACCACGTTCGCCTTCTGCAACTGGCCGCCCCACAGCCCGTACGCGCTGACGATGTCGGCGCCGCGGCCGCCGGTCTGCCGGACGGTGAGGGTGGTCAGCAGGTCGTCGAACTTGACCACCTCGGACTTCACCTGGACGTCCGGGTTCTCCTGGTTCCACTGCGCGATCATCTTGTCCAGGCCGGCCTTCGCCGGGTCGGAGCCGTAGTGGCTCAGCACGGTCAGCTGGACCTTGCCGTCGCCGCCCGAGCCGTCGCCGCCCGAACAGGCCACGCCGGTGGCGAGGAGGCCGAGTACGACCGCGAGCCGGACACCGTGATGGAGTCTCATGTCAGTCCTTCCGGTCGGCCGGGACCAGCGAGGCCCGGAGGATCGAGAACTTGCGGGTGATCGTGAAGCCGGTCTTCAGGTACAGCTGGCCGGCGGCGGACTGCTCGCCGGTCCACAGGAACCAGGCGCTGTGCGCCCCGAGTCCGACCATGCGCTGCAGCGTCAGGTGCAGCAGGACCTTGCCGAGCCCGGTCCCCCGGCTGGCCGGCAACACCCCGAACGGGCCGAAGCGGTCCAGCACCCCCTCGTACGTGCCGTGCATGGCCCAGCCGAGCACGGTCCGATCCGGTGCGTACGCCGCGACGATGCGGTCCAACGGCATCCCGGCCACCACGGCTTCGCGGATCGCGCGAGCCCAGTCCGGGTTGAACTCCGACCTGGCGATCGCGATCAGCTCGGTCAGCTCGTCCCCGGTCGGAGTCCCGAAGCGGTAGCCGTCGGCCTCGAGGGTCCGGATCCGCTCGCGCACGTCGTCTGGGATCGCGTAGCCGACCAGGCCACGGTCCATCGCGACCGCCTGGTACTGGGTCCGGAAGCCGAGCTGCTCGGTCAGCGCGAGCGCGGCCGGGTACCGCACGACGTCGAGGCCGGGCAGGAAGTAATTCGGCGTGTACGACGAGAAGAACACCTCGGTCCGGCCCTGGTCGCGCAGCCAGTCCATCGCCTTGGTCAGCAACTCCCGCCCGAGGCCGCGGCGCCGGTGGTCCGGGTGGACGAAGAAGAACGGGATCCACCCCGATCCCGGCTCGAGGTCGGCACCGTCCGCGGCGATCAACCGGCGCACGGCGTACGCGGCGCCCACGATGTCGCCGTCCTCCTCGGCGATCCACAATCCGGCCGGGTCGAAGTTGCGGTCCAGCAGGACGAGGTCGCGGAGCCGGTCGTACCCGATCGGGTCGGCCGGCGCCGCCGCGGTCCAGGCCGCCGCGATCCCGGGCCCGTCGCCGGCTGCGAACGTACGGATCATCCGATCCCTCCTTCGTAGAGCAGCACACCCGGCTCGGTCCAGCCGTCCGGGCCGATCGATGCCGGCAGCAACTTCTCCGGGTCCTCGCCGGCGGTGAGCGTCTTGCGCAGCGAGTCAGATCCCCACAACCGGTCCAGCTCTGGGCGGAACTCGAGCTCGCCGGGATACAGCTCGCGCAACACCGCGAGGATCACCAGCGCGGTGCGGACCGGTTCGAACGTGACGCGATCGGTGAGGTGCAGCTGGACGCCGGGCAGCACCTGGCCGGCGTACTTGCTGAACGTCGGCTGGAACCACGTCCCGCGGAACGTGACCCCGGGCAGTTCCCGCTCGCGCAGGGCGGGCACCAGGCGGCCGTCGAGGAAGGGCGCCCCGATCGTCTCGAAGGGCCGGGTGGTCCCGCGGCCCTCGCTGAGGTTGGTCCCTTCGAACAACCCCGTCCCCGGATAGACCAGGGCGCAGTCGGGACTCGGCATGTTCGGCGACGGCGGCACCCAGGGCTGACCGGTACCGGGGCCGCGGGTCCAGCCAGACAGCGTGATCACGTCGAGCTCGGCCGGGCGGTCCGTGGTCGCGGTGAACTGCCGCGCGAGCTCGCCGACGGTGAGGCCGTGCCGGACCGGAATCGGCGCGCGGCCGACGAAGCTCTCGAACCCGGGCTGCAGCAACGGACCCTCGACGGTCCGGCCGCCGAGCGGGTTCGGCCGGTCGAGGACGATGAACCGCACACCGCACCGGGCCGCCGCCGCCAGGCAGTCGAACATGGTCCAGATGTAGGTGTAGAAGCGGGTGCCGATGTCCTGGATGTCGAACAGCAGCGTGTCGACGCCGGACGCGGTGACCAGGGCGTCGAGGTCGGCGCCGGCCCGGTGGTACGTGTCGAAGACCGGCAGCCCGGTCTCGGGATCGGTCCTCGCGGACTCGCTCGCCCCGGCCTGCGCGGTGCCGTTGAGTCCGTGCTCCGGACCGAACAACGTGATCAGCGGAAGCCCGGCTTCGAGGAACGCGGTTCGCTGTGGGCGCAGATCCGGGAGCACCCCGGTGAAGTTGGTGACGAGTCCGAACCGGCCGCCACCGGCCAGTCCGGGCTCGCTCGCGAGTCGCTCCGCGCCGGTCCGTACCGCGTCGGTCGCCATCGTGCGCCTCCACCCAGTCCGCCGGATCATCGATCGTGCAGGAACTGGGTAGAAAACTTACCGAGCTGTTCGCATGAGGGTCAACAGGTTACGGGCAAGCGTTTGTCCGGACAGCTTCGCGCAGCGCGGTCACAGGCAGCACGACCACGGTCACCGCCTGGAGGCGAAAACGGCCCCGAACCGAGTCAGGCGAGGAACGGCGTGACCGCGGCGAGGAAGTCGTCGAGGCGCTCCGCGTGGACCCAATGGCCGGCCTCGGGGACGACAGCGTACCGGACGTGCGGGAAGTACGCCTCGATGGTGGCCCGGTGGTCCTGCTGGACGTAGTCGGACTTGCCGCCGTAGACGAAGAGCGTCGGCCCGTCGTACGAGCCGGTGACGCCGTCGGGCCAGCCGGAGATGTCGCCGAGCGCGGCCTCGATCACCGGCAGGTTCGGCCGCCAGCGGGCGCCCTGGTCGTCGAGGATCAGGTTCTGCAGCAGGAACGCGCGAGTCCCCGGCGTCGGGACCGCCTCGGCCAGCTGAGCGTCCACGTCGGCGCGGCGGGTCACGTTCCTGAGGTCGGCGGTCCGCATCGCCTGGGCGTACTGGACGAAGGCGGGCGGGTAGCTCACCGGTGCCGCGTCGACCACGACGAGCCGGTCGACGACGTCGGGGTGGTCGATCGCGGTCAGCATCGCGGTCTTGCCGCCCATCGAGTGACCGACCAGCGCGACCGGGCCGACCCCGAGCCCGGTGATCGTCTCGCGGACGTCCTCGGCCATCTCCGGATAGCTCATCGTGGGGACGTGCGGAGAGCTGCCGTGGTTGCGCAGGTCGAGCGCGAACACCCGGTGCGACGACTCGGCCAGCCGGCGCGCGGCCGTCATCCAGTTCCGCCCGGACCCGAACAGTCCGTGCATCACCACGACCGGCGACCCGCTGTCGCCGTACGACGTGACCGGGAGCTTCATCCTTGCGGTCCTTTCCGGAGCGTCAACGGCGGCGTTGCCAGCAGGTGGTGTGCCAATGCCGGCGCTCGTCCAGCGACTGCCCGCCGCCGATCGCGGCCAGCAGACTCGGGTCCTCCGGCCACACGACCACGTGCGGCGTGTTCGGCAGGATCAGCTGGTCGCATCCCGGGCAGCGATAAGTCTTCGTCGACGCGGTCCCGCTGACCCGGCGGACGATCCAGTCCCCGTCGCCGCGGCTCACCCGCTCCTGCGTACCACCCAGCAACGGCCGGTCACTGGCCGGCCGGGTGTGCTTGGAGGGCTTGCGCCTACGAGGTGACATGACACCCCGGAGCCTATCCGGCCACCGCCGGGAGACCGCGGACGGCCTCCCGGCGGTGGTCCGGCGATGCAGGGTCAGCGGGGGCGGGCGACGGCGTACGCCGCGGTGCCGATCAGCTCCATCGAGACCTGGAGGCGTTCCAGGCTGACGTTCTTGGCGATGGTGTCCTCCGGCGAGTGGTACGGCGGTTCCAGCAGGGCCGGCGACGACTCCCCGCGCCAGGAGAAGTTGGCGGCCGCGATCCCGACCTCCTGGAAGGACTGGTGGTCACTCGCCCCGCGTTGCACGGGACCGACCATCTGCGGGTCGTACCCGAGCCGTTTCCCGGACGCCAGGACCGAGTCCGTCGCGGCGTTCGCCATCCCGTCGAACGAGAGCAGCCAGTAGACGATGGCCGGGTCCCAACTGGTGGCGACCATGTCGTTCTGGAACACCGCCCGGTACCGGTCGCGCTGGTCCTGCGGCAACTGCGCGACGTGGTACCGCGAGCCGATCAGCCCTTGCTCCTCCGAGCCCCACAGCGCGAACCGCAACGTCGCCTCGACGGGGACCTTGCTGAGCACCAGGGCGACCTCCAACGTGAGGACGGTACCGGAGCCGTCGTCGTTCGCGCCGGGTGCGCCGATGACCGAGTCGTAGTGGCCGCTGACCATGACGATCGGCGAGGTGGCGCTCTTGCCGCGGCGTTCGCCGATCACGTTGTTCGAGATCAGGCCGCGGTGGGCCGCCGTACTGATCGACAGCGGCAACGAGGTGACCACGGCGAGGGCCTCACGCAACAACCTCTTCTGGACCTGCGCGACCCCGATCACCGGGATCGGCGCATCCACCAGACCGCTCGGTGAGAATGCGGACGCGCGCCGCGGGAACACCTGGTCGGCCGGCAGCAGGATCACGGCCACGGCTCCCCGCGCGGCAGCCTCCGCGACGAAGCCGGGCCGAGCCGCCGCGGTGTCGTCGGCGAGGACCACGGCACCGGACACGTCCGCCGGCCACACGGGTGCCGTCGCCGGACCGACATCGCGAGCGAGTCCTTGCACCGTGACGTCCAGCTTGCCGCCCGGAGCCGCGCCGGCCTGCCAGCACACGTCGTCGGGCAGGACGTTGCGTACGTCCCCGATCTGGGCGAGGAACTTGTCCGCGACCGGGAAGGGTTCGAGCCGGGTCCGGTACCCGAAGCGGTCCAGCTCGTCCGCGAGGTAGTCGGCGGCCCGCTTCTCGCTCGGCGTCCCACCGATCCGGGGGCCGATCTGCTCCGACAGCACCTGGAGGTGCCGCAGGGCGCGTTCGGAGGACAGTCCGTTGACGACCTGCCGGTCGTACCTGTCCAGCGTCGGAGGCCGGACGGCGCCGGGCCTCGGGTCGTCGGCTGCCCACGCCGGAGCGGCGGGCAGGGCGGTGGCGGCGGTGACTCCGGCGACGGCGCCGAGCAGGCCACGACGACTCAAACCGCTCGATTCGGTCATGCGGATCTCCCTCACAGGTCGGCTCACAGGTCGGCCCCGAGACAGCCGACCGTAGCCGAACCGTCCCGGGGCCGCTGCCCGGCGCGGAGCGCCGCGCCTGCTTTGCCCAGATTCCCGCTCAGGTCCCGACGCGCTCGGAGGCCTTCTGGTCGCGGAGTTCGCTGCCGACCTCGTGCATATGGCCGAGGCCCATCCGGTACGACTCGATCAGCCCGGTGCTCAGGTACGGCATCCCGATCCGCTCGCAGTACGCCCGGACGATCGGCTGCGCGAACCGCAGGTTGGCCCGCGGCATGCTCGGGAAGAGGTGGTGCTCGATCTGGTAGTTGAGGCCGCCCATCATCCAGTCGGTGACCAGGCCGCCGTTGACGTTCCGCGAGGTCAGCACCTGCTTCTCCAGGTGGCCCCAGTTGCTGTCCTCGTCCGGCATCTCCATGCCCTTGTGGTTCGGGGCGAAGACGCTGCCGAGGTGCAGGCCGAACAGCGCGTGGTGGATGACGGCGAACAGCACCGCCTTGCCCGGCGAGAGCACGGTGAACAGCACGCCGAAGTACAGCACCAGGTGTGCGGCGATCATGCCGAGCTCCAGCTGGGCCTCCTTGCGCGGGCGGCCGAGCAGGTACCGGATGCCGGAGACCTTCAGGTTCAGCCCCTCCAGGGTGAGCAGCGGGAAGAAGATCCGGGCCTGGTGGCGGGACAGCCAGCCGTGCAGGCCGGTCCGCCCCTCGGCCTGCTCCAGGGTCCAGACCAGCACGCCCTCGCCGACGTCCGGGTCCTTGTCGGTGTGGTTCGGGTTCGCGTGGTGCCGGTTGTGCTTGTCGTTCCACCAGCCGTAGCTCATCCCGGTGACCAGGTTGCCGTTCAGCAACCCGAGCCAGTCGTGCAGCTTGCGGGACCGGCCGATCTGCTGGTGCCCGGCGTCGTGACCGAAGAACGCGGCCCGGGTGGTGAGGATCGCCAGCGGCACCGCGAGGAACAGGGTCCACCAGCTGTTGCCGAGCGTGACCACGCCGGCCCAGATCACGGCCAGCAGGGCGACGTTGATCGCGATCGCGATCGCGTACGCCGCGGTCCGGCGGTCGAGCAGTCCCGCGTCCTTGATCTCGCGCAGCAGCGGGGCGAAGTCGCTCCCCTTGCTCCGCTGGGTCCGCGGCGGTTCGGCTGCCAGTGTCATTCGGGGCCTCGTTTCGGCGTCGGTCGATCGGGTCTCCGGTCCGCGGCAATCTGCCCCTGACCGGTGTCTCTCAACCATCGCCGGACACGGTCGTCCGGTCACCGGTGCCAGCTCCCGTCTCCGCCCGGGGGTTTCACCTCCCGGCAGTGGTGGACCTAACACTACTGAGGTCGTCCAGTCCCTCGGTCATCATGGAGGGGCGGGCCGGTCCGGCCCACCGACACGGGAGAGAGACGATGACGACCATCCAGACCGCCGCCCCGGCACCGCCGCTGCGGTACCCGCGACTCGCGCAGCCCTTCCTCGCGCTCGGGCTGGCGATCCTCGCCGAGGTCGGCATCGCCTTCTTCGTGCTGAACGTCGTGTCGGTGCCGCTGATCGCGGTCTGGGTCGGGATCCCGATGCTGCTGGTCTTCGTCCCGTGCACCCGCTGGTTCGCGAACTGCCACCGCCGGATGCTGGCCGGCTTCCTCGGCGCGCCGATCACCCGGCCGTACCGGCAGCCGCCGATGAAGGGCCTGCTGATGCGGCTCCGGACGATCCTGGCCGACCCGGCGACCTGGCGGGACATCGTCTGGCTGCTGACCAACGCGGTGCTCGGATTCACCCTGAACCTGCTGTCCGCGGTGCTGTTCCTGGCCTCGGTGTTCTACCTGATCTACCCGTTCCTGGTCTGGGTGACGCCGCCCGGGGTGTTCGACCAGCCGTTCGGCGGGCTGTTCACGCTGAACGTGGCGACCTCGTTCCTGATGGTCCCGCTCGGCCTGGTCGCGTTCCTGATCTGGTCCGCCTCCGGCGAGCGGCTGCTGAAGGCGAACGCGCATCTGGCCAAGTCGCTGCTCGGGCCGACCGAGAGCGCCCAGCTGGCGATCCGGGTCCGCGAACTGGCCGAGTCCCGGGCCGAGACCGTCGACACCCAGGCGGCCGAGCTGCGCCGGATCGAGCGGGACCTGCACGACGGCGCCCAGGCCCGGCTGGCCGCGTTGAGCATGAACCTGGGCATGGCCGAGGAAATGGTCGCCCGGGACCCGGCCCAGGCCGCCGCGCTGCTGACCGAGGCGCGCGAATCCGCGAGTACGGCACTGGCCGAGCTGCGCGACCTGGTCCGTGGGATCCACCCGCCGGTCCTGGCCGACCGCGGGCTCGAGGGCGCGGTCAAGGCGCTCGCGATTAGCTGCCCGTTCAAGGTGGACGTCAGCTTCGACCTGCCCGGCCGTCCGCCCGCGCCGGTGGAGTCCGCGGCGTACTTCGCGATCGCCGAGGCGCTGGCGAACACGGTCAAGTACGCGGCCGCGACGAACGCCTGGATCCAGGTCAGCTACGAGCAGGAGAAGCTGCACCTGCTGGTCGGTGACGACGGGGTCGGTGGCGCCACGGTGGTGACCGGTGGAGGTCTGTACGGTATCGAGCGGCGGCTGGCCGCCTTCGACGGTACGTTGACCCTGGTCAGCCCCACCGGCGGACCCACCACCGTGATCATGGAGTTGCCTTGCGAGTCGTCATCGCTGAAGACCACGCCCTCCTCCGGGACGGCCTGATCCGGCTGCTCGAGGCCCACGACTTCGAGGTCGTCGAAGCCGTCGACAACGGTCCCCGGCTGGTGCCAGCGCTCGTCCAGCACCGGCCGGACGTGGCCGTCGTCGACGTCCGGCTGCCCCCGACGTTCACCGACGAGGGGCTGAAGGCCGCTATCGAGGCCCGCCGCCAGGTCCCCGGACTCCCGGTCCTCGTCCTGTCGCAGTACGTCGAGCAGCTGTACGCGCGCGAGCTCCTCACCGGAGGCGGCGGCGCGGTCGGGTACCTGCTCAAGGACCGGGTCTCGAACGTCGCCGAGTTCCTCGACTCGGTCCGCCGGGTGGCCGGCGGCGGGACCGCGATGGACCCGGACGTGATCGGCCAGCTGCTCGCCCGCAACACCCGGGACGAGCCGATCGGGCGGCTCACCCCGCGCGAGTCCGAGGTTCTTGGGCTGATGGCGGAAGGCCGCTCGAACGCGGCGATCGCGAGCGCACTGTTCGTCACCGAGAAGGCGGTCAGCAAACACACCAACAACATCTTCGCCAAGCTCGACCTGCCCCCGTCGGAGGACGACAATCGCCGCGTGATGGCGGTCCTCACCTACCTGTCGTCACGCTGAACCGCCGGAGTCGGCGGGGTTGGCGGGGTCGGTGGATCGGCGTGGGTCGGTGGGGTCGGCGGGTCCGTGGATCGGCGGGGTCGGCGGATCGGCGTGGGTCGGTGGGGTCGGCGGGTCCGTGGATCGGCGGGGTCGGTGAGGTTGGTGGAAGTTTTCGTCGAGGTGATGTCGAGAGCGGGGGCCGTGCTTCGTCCCCCGGGTGAGAGCGCCCGACCGGGGCGCCGGTCCGAAAGGTTTGTGCGATGACGAAGTTCCTGCTGATCGTGGACTACAGCCCGGGCGCGGTCGAGACCCCGATGCTCGAATGGGACCCGGCGGACATCAAGGCCCACATGGACTACTACCGCGACCTCAACCACCAGCTGACCGAGAGCGGCGAGCTCCTCGACGTCGCGGCGCTGACCTGGCCCGACCAGATGAAGAAGGTCACGTCCGACGGCGTCACCGCTCCCGTCGTGACTGACGGCCCGTTCCCGGAGTCGAAGGAACTGCTGGCCGGCTACCAACTGGTCGACGTCGAGTCCGAGGAACGCGCCCTCGAGATCGCCGCCCTGGTCTCCCAGGTCCCCGGCCCCGGCGGCGTCCCCCTTCAGCAACCCATCACCGTCCGCCGCGTCATGGGCCCCGCCGACATCGAAGAATTCAACCCCCTCGACTAACCCACCCCAACACTCCACCCCGCCCCCCGCGCCTCACCCCCAGCGCACGCTGTACCTCGCGCACGCCGCACTCCGCGCACGCGGTACCTCACGCACGCCGCACTCCGCGCACGCGGTACCTCACGCACGCCGTACCCCGGCGCACGCCGCACCCCGCGCGCGCCGTACCTCGCGCACGCCGTACCTCACGCACGCCGCACTTTGTGCACGGAGCAGCCACCCGAGCCATCCACAGACGACCAGCCCACGCACAAAGTCGGCGGGGGCTCGGCTGACCCGCGCACAAAGTCGGCACACAGAACCCGATCCCCGCCCCAACCCCCGCCAGCCGTAGCCGGGTACGCGGGGTCAGAGTCGCGTTAACGTGGGACACGAAGGCCTCCGGTCAGGTGAAGCGGTGAACTAGACAGCTCCACTTCACAACCGGAGGCCTTCACCTGTCACCCAGACTCACCGCCGCAAGGCGGGACAACCTCCCTGGACATCACAGCTAGCGACCGCCCACAACAAGCGCCACCCCGCACTTTGTGCACGCTCCAACCGCGCGAGCCAGCCGCGGACAACCAGCCCACGCACAAAGTCGGCGCAGAGGACCCGACCCGCGTCACCAACCCCGCGACCCCGCACCTTGTGCACCGGTCAACCGCCCCAGCCGCCGCGGACAACCAACTCGCGCACAAAGTCGGCACACAGAAGCCGACCCCGCCCTAGCACCCGCCAGCCCGCACTTTGTGCACCGGCCAGCCAGCCCAGCCACCCGCGGACAGCCGGGACTGTCCGTCTAACGGTGTTTCTGGCCCGACGCGCCGACTGTGGTGGTTGGTGGGAAAGGTGCGGCAATGACCGCGACACTGCCGGATGTGGCAGGTAAGAAGAAGCAGGGTAAGGCGTCGGCCGAGGAGCTTGCTGCGGCTGAGTTGGTGCGGCTGGCGAAGGAGCAAGGGCTGTCGCTGACGGGCCCGGACGGGTTGTTGAAGCAGCTGAACAAGGCGGTGCTGGAGACCGCGTTGAACGAGGAGCTGACCGAGCATCTGGGTCATGAGAAGCACGGCGAGCCGGTGGCGGGCAATGTCCGTAACGGCACCCGGTCCAAGACGGTGCTGACCGAGACGTCCGGCCAGGTCGAGCTGGAGGTGCCGCGGGACCGGGCCGGCACGTTCACTCCGCAGATCGTGAAGAAGCGGCAGCGCCGGTTGAACGGTGTCGACGAGGTGGTGCTGTCGCTGTATGCCAAGGGCTTGACCACGGGTGAGATTTCGGCGCATTTCGCCGAGATTTACGGTGCCTCGGTCAGCCGGGAGACCATCAGCCGGATCACTGACAAGGTGATCGAGGAGATGACCGAGTGGGCGAGTCGGCCGCTGGACGAGGTGTATGCGGCGGTGTTCATCGACGCGATCGTGGTCAAGGTCCGCGACGGGCAGGTCGCGAACCGGCCGTTCTATGCCGCGATCGGTGTCACGCTGGCCGGGGAGCGCGAGATCCTCGGGTTGTGGGCTGGGACTGCGGGCAGCGGTGAGGGCGCGAAGTTCTGGATGGCCGTGCTCACCGATCTGCGCAACCGGGGCCTGCGGGATGTGTTCTTCGTGGTCTGCGACGGGTTGAAGGGGCTGCCGGAGGTGGTGGCGAACGTGTGGCCGCCGGCGATCGTGCAGACCTGCATCATCCACCTGATCCGCAACACCTTCCGGCTCACCTCCCGCAAGTACTGGCCCGAGCTCAAAGGTGACCTGAAGCCGATCTACACCGCCGTCAACGCCACCGCCGCCCGCGCGGCGTTCGACGACCTGACCGAGAAGTGGGGGCAGCGCTACCCGGCGGTGATCCGGCTGTGGGATAACGCCTGGAACGAGTTCATCCCGTTCCTGGACTACGACGTCGAGATCCGCCGGGTGCTGTGCTCCACGAACGCGATCGAGTCCCTGAACGCCCGCTACCGGCGCGCGATCAAGGCCCGCGGCCACTTCCCGACCGAACAGGCCGCGCTGAAGTGTCTCTACCTCGTGACCCGGTCATTGGACCCCACCGGCACCGGCCGGGCACGATGGGCGATGCGGTGGAAACCAGCACTCAACGCGTTCGCGATCACCTTCGGCGACCGATTCCCGGCAGCCGAAACCTACTGATGAACACCGCCGGAAACACCGTTAGCGAGATAGACCCCCGGCCGTGCACAGAGTCGGCGGGGTCTAGCCGGCCTGCGCACAAAGTGCGCCCGGAGCGGGAGTGGGCCGGACGCAGGCGCGGCGTGGGCGGGGCTCGGCGTGCGCGGCCGGGGCGGGGCGCGGCCGGGGCGGGGCGCGGCCGGGGCGGGGCGCGGGCGGGGCTCGGCGTGCGCGGCCGGGGCGGGGCGCGGGCGGGGCTCGGCGTGCGCGGCCGGGGCGGGGCGCGGCCGCGGCCGGGGCGGGGCGCGGCCGGGGCGGGGCGCGGGCGGGGCGGGGCGCGGCCGGGGCGGGGCGCGGGCGGGGCTCGGCGTGCGCGGCCGGGGCGGGGCGCGGCCGCGGCCGGGGCGGGGCGCGGCCGGGGCGGGGCGCGGGCGGGGCGGGGTCGGGGCGCGGGCGTGGGTGTGGGTGCGGGGCGCGGGCGTGAGTGTGGGGCGTGGGCGGGCTCGGCCGGGCGTGGGCGGGCGGGGCGTGGGCGGGGCACGGGCGTGGGCCGCCGGCAGCGGGCTCGGCCGGGCATCGGCCGCCGGCAGCGGGCGTGGGCGGGGCGCGGGTGTGGGCGCGGGTGTGGGCGAGCGAGGGGCGTGGGCCGGCGGTAGCGGGCTTGGCCGGGCGTGGGCGGGGCGCGGGTGTGGGCGGGCGCGGGGCGTGGGCCGGCGGCAGCGGGCTCGGCCGGGCGTGGGCCGGGCGCGGGTGTGGGCGGGCGCGGGGCGTGGACCGCCGGCAGCGGCTCGGCGGGGTGGTTGCGGGGTGGTGGTTCAGGGCGGGTTGGGCGCGACGGGGTGTGGGTGATGGGTGTGGGTGACGGCGCTTGGTCGCGTCTCCAGCTCGGGGTGGTCGGCGGTCTCCTGGGGGCTGGGGTCAGAGGCGGCCGGATTGGAGGATGCGGGTGAGGAACTCTCGGGTGCGGGGTTCGGTCGGGTTGGTGAGGACCTGGTCGGGTGGGCCTACTTCGAGTGGGCGGCCTTGGTGCAGGAAGCAGACCTTGTCGGCGACCTCGCGGGCGAAGCTCATCTCGTGGGTGCAGATCAGCATCGTGATGCCGTCGGACTTCAGCTCGCGGAGCAGGTCGAGGACCTCGCCGACCAGTTCGGGGTCCAGGGCCGAGGTGACCTCGTCGAGCAGCATCAGCTTCGGCGAGTTGACCAGTGCCCGGGCGATCGCGGCGCGCTGCTGCTGACCACCGGACAGTTCGTCGGGTTTCGCGGCCGCCTTGTCCGCCAGTCCGACCCGGTCCAGCATCTCCAGGGCCCGCGCCCGCGCGACGTCCCGGCGTACGCCGTGCACGCGGATCGGGGCCAGGGTGACGTTGTCGAGCACGGTGAGGTGCGGGAACAGGTTGTACGACTGGAAGACGACGCCGATTCCCGAGCGGATGCGGTCCACGTTCGCCCGCGGGTCGGTGATGTCGGTGCCGTCCAGCTCGATCACGCCGTCGTCCACGGTCTCCAGCAGATTTACGCAGCGAAGCAACGTGGACTTGCCCGACCCGGACGCGCCGATCAGGACGATGCACTCCCCTTGCTCGACGTCCAGGTCGAATCCGTCCAGCACGACCGTCGAGCCGAACGCCTTACGAACTCCGCTGATCGACAGCAGGCTCACACCGGACCACCTCCCCCGCCGTACCAGCCTTGTCGCCGCGCCACGTAGTCGGTGAGTCGGGTGAGCGGGATCGTCAGCGCGACGAACAGGATCCCGGCCACGACGTACGGGGTGAAGTTGAAGTCCTCGGCGGTCTCCAGTTGCGCGGCCCGGATCGCGTCGATCACGCCCAGCACCGCGATCAGGCCGGAGTCCTTCTGCAGCGAGACGAAGTCGTTCAGCAGCGGCGGCATCACCCGGCGGACCGCCTGCGGCAGGACGACGAACCGGAGCGTCTGCCGATGCGTCAGGCCGAGCGATCTCGCCGCCGCACGCTGGGACGGGTGTACCGATTCGATCCCGGCACGGAACACCTCGGCGACGTACGAGGAGTACGTGAGGACGAGCGCCGCGCCACCCCAGATGACGGCCTGGTTCGGCAGACCGCGTAACTGCAGTGCGGGGACGCCGAAGCCGAGCAGGAAGATCACCAGCAACAACGGCAGTTCGCGGAACACGTCGGTGTAGGCGGCGGCGAACATCCGCAGCGGGAAGAACACCGGCCCGCGCAGCGTCCGCAGGATCGCCAGCGTCAGTCCGAAGATCACGATGAGTATTGCGCAGACGATCATCACGCGGATGTTCAACCAGAGGCCCTGGGCAACGACCGGCAACGCCTCCCAGCCCCGGTCGACGTCGAAGAACGTCTCCCGGACCCGCGGCCAGCCAGGCGTCGACCCGATCCCGACGACCACGAGCACCAGAACGACGACCGTACTGACGCCCGCGATCAGCCCCGACCGGACCGTCTGCCGGCGCCGATAGGCCAAGCGTTCCTGCTGCAGCCGTGACGGCCGCCATCCGTCGGCCGTCACCGCCGGCTCATCGGGGTTCCTCATCACGCTCCCGCGCCTAGCGCGTCAGTTCCCGGCCGGAGGCGGTTTCCGTCGTCAGATGCTCCTGCCGCAGCTTCGCCAACGTCCCGTCGTTCTTCAGCGCGTCGACGGCCTGCGAGACGCACGGTGTCAGGGCCGAACCCTTCTCCAGTACGAACCCGAACTGCTCGGTCTCGCCGCCACCCGGGAGCTGCCCGACGATCTGGCCGTCGTCCAGTTGTGCGTTGACCATGTAGAACCCGGTCGGCAGGTCGACCACGATCCCGTCGAGCTGCTTGTTCTTCAGCGCCTGCACGGCCAGGTCGTTGGTGTCGAAGACGCCCGGGGTCTGCTTCGGCTTCACCACGTCCCGCAGCACGGTGTAGCTGGTGGTCCCGACCTGGGCACCGAGCTTGGCGTCGGCGAGATCCCCGATCGAGCGGGCCTGCGCGATCTTGCTGCCGGCCGTGGTGATCACGGCCTGGTCGACGTCGTAGTACCCGGTGGAGAAGTCGACCGCCTTGCGCCGCTCCTCCGAGATCGAGATCTGGTTCACGTCGACGTCGAACTTCTTCGGCCCCGGGGCGAACGCGGCGTTGAACTGCACCGTCTGCCACTTCACCTGGTCCTTGCCGAACCCGAGCTTCGCCGCGACCGCGTACGTCACGGCCGACTCGAACCCCTTGCCGTTCGTCGGGTCGTCGCCGGAGAACCACGGCTCGTACGCCGGCTTGTCGGTCCCGGCCGTGAACGTACCGGGCGTCTTCAGCGCGAGCTTGTCCTTGCTACAGGCATCGGCCGAGGACGGGGTGGGCGCGGCGCCGGACGACTCGTCCTCCGGGGCGCAGGCGGTGATACCGACGACGAGCGCAGCGGCCAGCACGGCCACGGCAGTACGAGGATTCATGGCAGCAGCGTAGAGGCTGACTGTGTCGTCCACGGTCGCCGTCTCGTCAGCAGATCCGGTCGTGTCAGCGGTTCCGGTACCCCGTGGGGCTGGTGCCGGTCTGGCGGCGGAACCTGGTGGAGAAGTACAACGGGTCCGGGTACCCGACCTCGGCCGCGACCGACGCGATCGGCCGGGTGGTGAGTTCGAGCAACCGGCAGGCGGCGTCCAGGCGGCGGCGCTCGACGAACCGTTGCGGGGTCACGCCCAGCTGCTCGCGGAACAGATGGGCGAACCGGGACGCGGACAGGTTCACCGCGCGGGCGAGTCGCGGGACGTCCAGGGTCGCCTTGAGATCATGGTCGATCAGCTCGATCGCCCGGAGCAACCGGTCGTCGATCCGCAGGGCCTTCGGGTTCTGGGTGTCGCACCAGAGCAACGCGGCCTCGAGGCTGTTCAGGCTGAGCTGCTCGCCTTGTGGGAGGACGCTGCGCTTGTGCCTCACCGCCTCGGCCAGGCTGTGCGCGATCCGCTCGGCCGCCTGGCTGGTGGGGCGCAACTGGAGTATGCCGGGGGCAACCTCCGGCCAGTCGAGCAAGGGCAGCCAGTCGGGGCGCGGATGGAAGTGCGCGTAGCGGAAGTGCCACCGCTTCAGCTCCGGCTCGACCCCGTAGTCGTGCAAGGTGCCCGACCGGATCAGCGTGACCATGCCCGGATCGGCGAAGACGTCGCGGGGCTGGCTCGTTCTCGTTTGGGCCTTCGTCGGTCGGGTGGGCGTGATACCGAAGCGGCCGCGGCCGTGGAGGGTGTGGAACAGCAGCCAGTCGGTCGTACCGCGCCGGCGGTAGGTGTCGTAGCCCGGTCCCTCGTCGAGTTCCCCGGTGTCGAGCCGCCGCACCACCGGGGTGAACGAATCGGGTCTAGCAGGATCTCGAAGGTTCACAGCTCGATAGGCTATCCCCCGGCGCGGTGTCCGCGCGGATCCTGGAGACATGACGAGCACACTCGCCGACATCTACCGCCGGGACGGCATCGTCCAGGTACCCGGCCTGATCGAGCCCGCCGAGATCGAGCGCATCCGGTCGGTCTTCATGGACCAGGTCGCCGTCGACCACTCCCTGGCGATCGACGACGGCGTCCCCGCGGGCGATCCGCTGGCCCGCTTCCCCCGGTTCGTGCACCCGCACCGCACACCCGACCTGGCCGCCGGGCAACTCGCCCTGGAGCTCATGCTCGACAGCCGGATCCTCAATGTGGTCACGCAGCTGATCGGTCCCGCTCTCGGCGCCCAGTCGATGTTCTACTTCAAGCCCCCGGGCGCCCGCGGCCAGGCGATGCACCAGGACAACACGTTCCTCCGCGCCGACCCGGAGACCTGTCTCGCCGCCTGGATCGCGGTCGACGACGTGGACGCCGAGAACGGCGGCCTCGCCGTGGTCCCTGGCTCGCACCGCACCGAACTGGTCTGCCCCGAACCGGCTGACCTGACCGAGTCCTTCACCGACGCCGAGGTCCCCATCCCGGACGGCCTGACCAGGATCCAGACCAGGATGAAGGCCGGCGACGTCCTCTTCTTCCACGGCAGCGTCGTCCACGGCAGCCGCCCGAACACCAGCGAGAACCGCTTCCGCCGCTCCCTCATCTTCCACTACATCCCCGAAGCCAGCACCGAGATCGCAGCCTTCTACAACCCCCTCGTACGCCCCGACCGCGAAACCCTCACCATCCCCGAAGCAGTAGGCGGCGGCCCCTGCGGCGACTACGCCACCGCCGAACCGTAAACCGAGCCTCGGTCACTCGATGCCTTCGACGATGCGGAAGTCGCGCTCGACGCCGTCGGAGAGTGCGGCCAGCGCCTCCTGGTAGGCCGCACTCTCGTGCGCCGCGACGGCCTGCTCGAAGCTGTCGAACTCGACCAGGACCGTGCGCTCGGCAATTCCGGCGTCATACGCCACGACCCGGCCGCCGCGGACGATGGTCCGTCCGCCCGCAGTCCGGACGGCCGGACCGGCCAGCTTGTTGTAAGCAGCCAGCTTCTCGGGATCTGAAATGGTGCGGTACACGCTGACCCAGTAGCCCTTGGGCATGGAACCTCCAGTGGTGGGATGACTGCAGCTGACTTACGGGGTGGTCTCGGACGAGCGGCGGCGAGCGAGAGCGAGGCTGGTCAGCGTCGTGATCGCCATGGCGCCGATGCCGACCAGCGCCGCGGTGGTGTAGGCGCTGTCCTCGGGGAAGAGGTGACCGGGGACGGTGCCCGCGGCGAGAATCAAGCCGCCGATGGCGCTGCCCAGGGAGTACCCGACACTGCGGACGACGTAGTTGAAGCTCATGGCGCTCGACGTCTCGCTCTGCGGAGTGACGGCCAGGATGACGCCGGGCATCGCTGCCGAGAAGCCGCCGACGCCGAAGCCGAGCACTCCCATCGCCACGAACAGTTCGGCCAGGTCCGACCGGGCCGCCGCGAACAGGGCGAACCCGCCGCCGACCACGACGGCGCTGCCGGCCAGGAGCAGGGGGTCGGCGAACCGCGTCCGGACCCGCGGGGTGAGCTTGCCGGCGACGAACCCCAGCACCGAGAACGGGATCAGGACCAGCCCGGCGACGAAGGTGGTCAGCCCGTAGCCGTAGCCGGCGCCGGGCGGCGTCTGCGCGTACCGGGTGATGAGCGTGAGCAGGAGGTACATGCCGATCCCGCCGACGAACATGGCGAGGTTCGCCCCGGCGACCGCCGGGTGCCGGACCGCCCGCACATCGACCAGGGGTGTCGTGCTGCGCAGCTCGATGACGGCCCAGACCCAGAGCAGCACCACCGCGACGACGGCGAGGCCCGCCGCCAGGGCGAGGTGCCGGCTCCACAGAGCCCGTTCGCCGGCGAGGAACAGCACCAGGACCAGCGCAGCGGCCAGGACGACCGCACCTGCCACGTCCACACGGGCGGAGCGGCCCTCGGGGGCTTCGGGCATGGACCGCCACGCGGTCAGGAGGGCGGCGGCGGTGACGACCAGGCCGAGGCCGTATGCGGCCCGTACCCCGCCGAGCTCGGCGAGCAGTGCGGCCAGCGGATAGCCGACGCCGGCCCCGATGATCGAGACCACCGAGATCAGGGCGATCACGGCCGCGCTGCGCTCCTCACGGAGGTGGTCCCGGGCGACGCCCATCATCAGCGCCGTCAGCCCGAGCCCGGCACCCTGGGCCGCCCGGCCGGCCAACAGCCACGCGAACGGCAGCGGCAGCACGGTGAGCGCGCTACCGACGACGACGATCGCCAGCGTGGCGAGGATGGTGGCCCGCCGGTGCGGGCCGGCGCCGAGCCGGCCCAGGACCGGCGTGGCGACGGCGCCGCTGAGCAGCGCGATGGTCAGCGTCCACTGGGCGCTACCGAGCGAGACGTCGAACGAGGTCGCCACGCTGGTGATGAGCGGCGTCCCGAGGCTGGCGACCGCTGCCACGACCAGAGCGATGAAGATCAGGGCGGGGACCAGCAGCCGCGCCTCGGAACGCTCCACCGGGACCGCCTTCACCACGACCCCACCGACCGGCTGCCCGTCACCGCTTCGGCCCTTCGCGGTCCTGGCTTTCGAGCTCTGCCAGATGCTTCAGCGCCGGAAGGGCCGCGACCAGCGCCTCGACCTCGTCGCCGGTGAGCTCGTCGATCAACCGCTCGAACGCGTGGACGCCCGCCTCGCGCCGCTTCCGGACGTAGGAGGCGCCGGCCTCGGTCAGGCACACCAGCGTGACCCGCTTGTCGGACGCGTCGCCCCACCGCTCGACCAGGCCGGACTGCTCCATCACCCGGACCAGGGCGGTCATCGCGGGCTGGGTGACGCCCTCGACCGCGGCCAGATCGGTGATGCGCTGCGGGCCGGTCCGGTCCAGGGTGGCCAGGGTGGCGGCAGACGTCAGGCTCATGTCCCGGGGCAAGCGTCTCGTGGCCCTGGTAGCCAGGCCGTAGAGGGCAGCCCCGATCGCGGCTGTGTCTTGACGGCTCACGTACGAAGCATAGCACTTTTATATACAGGCTTTATGTACATGGTCGAGCAATATCAGACCCACCGATCAGCAGACGGATCCTGCTGTGGCTGCTTGCGGTCAGTTGGTGTAGTCGCGGAAGCCTCGGCTGGTTTTCCGGCCGAGGTAGCCGGCTGTGACGAGGTGTTCGAGGAGGGGGGCCGGGGCGAAGCCTGGTTCGCGGAATTCGAGGTAGAGGGTCCGCTGGATCGCCAGGGAGACGTCCAGGCCCACTACGTCGAGGAGCTCGAACGGGCCCATCGGGAGGCGGCAGCCGAGTTTCATCGCGGCGTCGATGTCGTCGACACCCGCGTAGTGGGCTTCGAGCATGCGGACGGCGTCGTTGAGGTACGGGAAGAGCAGGGCGTTGACGATGAAGCCGGCGCGGTCTCCGCAGCGGACCGGGTGCTTGCCAGCGGCAACGGCCAGGGCGGCGACGGTGTCGGCGACCTCGGGGGCCGTGCTGACCGTGCTGACCACCTCGACCAGCTTCATCACCGGGGCCGGGTTGAAGAAGTGCAGGCCGACCACGTCGGACGGGCGCTTGGTCGCCATCGCCAGGTCAATCACCGGGAGGCTCGACGTGGTCGTGGCCAGGATCGCGCCGGGCTTGCAGATCTCGTCGAAGGTCTCGAACAGCGCCTGCTTGACGCTCAGCTCCTCGACCACGGCCTCGATCACCAGGTCGGCGCCGGCCAGGTCGTCCAGCTTCGCGGTACCGATGATCCGCGTCAGGGCGTCGTCGCGCTCCTCGGACGACAGCTTGCCACGCTGGACGCCCTTCTCCAGGGAGCGTTCGAGGGCGGCGCGAACGCGGTCGACCTTCTCGGTGCCGCGGGCCACGTAGAGCACGTCGTACCCGGCCTTGGCGCAGACCTCGATGATGCCGACCGCCATCGTGCCGGAGCCGACCACGCCGACCTGCCGGATCGGGCGGACCGCCTGGTCGTCGATGCCGGACCTCGGGGTCAGGTCGTCGTCGACCACGACCGGGGAATCGGGCGCCTCGTAGGTGTAGAAACCGCGGCCGGTCTTGCGGCCGAGCAGGCCCGCGGTGACCATCTGCTTGAGGATCGGGGCCGGGGCGTGCAGCCGGTTGCGGCCCTGCTTGTACATCGTGTCGAGGATCTCGTACGCCGTGTCGAGGCCGATCAGGTCGAGCAGTGCCAGCGGACCCATCGGGTACCCACAGCCGAGGCGCATCGCGGCGTCGACGTCCTCGCGGGTGGCGTAGTGCGACTCCACCATCGAGACGGCGTGGTTCAGGTACCCGAAGAGCAGCGCGTTCGCGATGAAGCCGGCCCGGTCCGCGGCGACGACCGGGACCTTGTCGAGTCGCCGGGCAAGGGCCTGCACGTCGTCCACCACATCCGGCTCGGTGACGACGGTCCGGATCACCTCGACGAACTCCTGCACCGGGGCCGGGTTGAAGAAGTGCAGGCCGACCACGCGGCGCGGACGCTCGGTGGCGACGGAGATCTCGGTCACCGACAGGGACGAGGTGTTGGTGGCCAGGATCGCATCCGGGCGGACGATCTTGTCCAGCGCGGAGAAGATCTCCCGCTTCAGCTCGAGCCGCTCGATCACCGCCTCGACGACCAGGTCGCACTCGGCCAGCGCCTCCAGCTCGGTGGCGAACGTGACCCGGTCGAACAGCGCCTGCTGGTCCTCGACCGACAGCTTGCCCCGCTTCACCGCGCGATCGGTGGAGTGCTGGATGTGCCCGCGGCCGCGCTCGACCGCCTGCTCGTCCCGCTCCACGCCGACAACGGTCAGCCCGTTGCGCGCGAACACCTCGGCGATCCCGGCACCCATCGTGCCGAGGCCGACCACTCCCACTGTCTTCAGATCGCGACCCATGCCTGGAAGTGTGCCAGTCCCCGCAGTGGTCTGCCCATGAACTGGATCACCACCCACCAGGAACTCTTCGTGCACCGAAGCGCCCCCACCAGGACCCCACCATGACCTTTCCAGGACCCCGACGAACGACTTACCGCTCCTCGAAAGCCACCGGCCCCCGCAGCCACCCGGCCAGCAACCGATCCGCGTCCGCCGCCTCCTGCAGAGCCGCCGCCACCGGCTTGGGCCGAAGATTCCGCGCGACCAGCTCGCGATGCGGCAGCCACACCGGCCGATAACTTCCCCGCTCGGACTCCGCCAGGCTCGCCATCTCGGCTCCGCTCCCGGTCCCGAACTCCCCGCCGAGTACCGAGGCCAGGAAGTACTGCTGCTGCCGCAACCCGAAATGCACGACCGCGACCAGCCCGTGGATCCGGACGATCAGCCCGAGTTCCTCGTACGTCTCCCGCGCGGCCGCCTCGGCCGGAGTCTCACCGTCCTCCACCTGGCCACCCGGCAGCACGTGGTACGTCTGCCCGTCCCGCACCCGCTCGATCGCCGCGATCCCCGCCTCGGACCGCAGCACCACGCCCGCCCGCATCACGTGGACGAGCGCCGTGCGAGTACGTGGAACCACCAGCCGGCCCGAGTCTCCCCACGATTCACGCGCACCACGTCCCACCCGGTGGACGCGAGCAACTCCCGCAACGGCCCCTCCTGCCACAACGTGAAATGTCGCGGCAGATCCAGGAACCGCGTGGACCACTCCGCACCCTCCCCCTCGCGCGTCGTGAAGGCCAAGTACGGCGCCGCCTTCACCGCTTTCCGCAGTACGTCGGCCAGCTGGTCCGCCGTGAAGTGGAGGAACACGGCGTCCGCGAACACCAGGTCGTACGGACCACCGAGCTCGTCGGTCAGCACGTTCACCTGGTCCGCCGCGACGCCGTCCGCCCGCAGCATCTCCACGAACGACGCCGCCGCATCCGTACGCCGTACCCGGTGGCCCCGGCGTTCCAGCTCGGCCGCGTCCCGGCCCGTACCGCTGCCGATCTCCAGCACGTCCGCACCCGACGGGAACGCCTCGTCCACCAAGGAGATGAGGTTCTCGTTCGGTTCCCGCGGGATCGACGACCGGAACAACTCGGCGGCCTGTTCGTACGTCGACACCGTGACCTCGTTGGCCAGGACCACGGGACCGGGGACCAGCGCCCACCCGTCACCCGTGTGCTCCACGATCGAGGGCACGGGCGGCCCCGACTCGACCCCGGAGGTCAGCACGACGACGGTCTCACCCCGATGGAGATCCGCGATGTCCCGGAGGTCGAAGGCCCGGCGTACCGGCTCGGCGAGGACGACGAGGCGTACGCCCAACCGCTCCGCCAACTGCGCGGCCCCGTCCAGTACAGGCGGCCCCGTGTAGACCTGCGCGATCCGCTCGTCGGCGAGGCTGTCCACCCACACCGTCGAACCAGCGGGCAGCAGCACCAGCCGAGCCGGACACATCAGGTTCATCCGCGCACGTACCCCAACGCCCGCACTCGCGTACTCACCGTCTGCATCACCCGGCCAGCCTCACCCGATCCGCACCCACTCCGCAAGCACTGCCCCTGTCACGCCCCTGCTGCGAGCACGGCCTGGCGAACAGATCGACAACAGACCTGCTCCCGACACTCAGAGGAAACGAGCGATCACCTTCCGTATCGCTCGTAACCGCAGAGGAGCTTGGATGCAATCACTTCGACCCGCCATGGCCTTGTCCCGCACGACAAGGACGCGCGCCCGCCGAGTCGCCGGATCGATCGCTGTGACCTCGGCCGCATTGATGCTCGGCGCATCGGTCACCCCGGCCGCCGCCGCCCCGGCGCCCGCAGCGGTCACCGCAACACCGGCCGCGGCCGGTGCACAACAGATCTGCGCCACCACCATCCGCGATGACGGGCGTGCTGTCGCCGCCGCCTGCGAGCCAGGTGCGGGCGGCACGCAGTTCAGAGTCGTGGTGACGATCTGCGGAACCTCTTCCTGCCAGCAGGCGAGGGGCCCCTGGTGGCCGCGGGATTCCGTCTGGCGCGTCTGGTCGAACTCGGGCACCGCCGTCAGCGTCGACACCATCGAATTCAGGTAGTCCACGACTCAAGGATTCCGCACGGTCGTGACGACCTGCGGCGCCGGCTCGTGCCGGTTGGTCCGTGGACCGGTCTGGCCGATGGACGGCTCCTGACACGAGTGGCGGCCCGGCGGCTCCATCGCCAGCGTCGAGCTCGTGTACTGACGGGCCCTCTAACTGCGCGCGATCGCCTTGGGAGTCGATCGGCGCGAACGACGATCAAAGGAGTCCCGGGATGCAAGTTGGTCGACGGATCAGCGTCGAGTCAGTCAGAGCCAGTGCACGCCCTCGCCGAGTCGCCGGCGCGATCACAGCGGCGTCGGCAGCACTTCTGCTGTGCGCCGCTATAACACCGGCTGCTGCGGTCCCGGCGCCGGAAGTACCGGCAGTCGTTCCTGCCGAGTCGGCCCCGCAGCAGGCTTGCGGGGCCGACATCATCCGCGACGGACGGGCGATCGTCGCTGCCTGCCCACCGGGCCCGAGCGGCAACTGGTTCAGGGTGGTCGCGACCCTGTGCGGACCCACCTCCTGCCAGCAAGCGCGTAGCCCCTGGTGGGTGCGGAACTCGATCGCCCAGATCTGGGAGACCTCAGGCCGCGTCGCGAGCATCGACCGGTACGAGTTCGGGTCTCCGTACTGACGTACCGGCGGACAGCAGGGCCGTTACTCGCGGACGTACTCCAGCGCCAGCTCCGCGAACTCGGGCCAGCTGTCCGCCTGGGCCAGCGGAACCAGGACCCACTCGCGCATCGCGCGGCCCATCCCCGGGTCGAACGGTTGCGCGCCGGGCAGGTCCAGGGCGCGTTCGCGGGGCTCGGGTGGCAGCTTGAAGACCATCGCGTCGCCGAACAACCCGGCGACCATCTTGCGGCCGATCTTCAGACACGGGTTGCCGAACATGGACCCGGTCACCACGCCGGCCGATTCCAGCCCGGCGGCGACCTCGGCGTACTCCGCGCGCGCCTGCTCGCTGATCCCCGGATTCATGTCTGGCAGCTTCTCACCAACCTCCGGCACCCGCCACCGTCCCACCCGTACCCCCGCCCCGGCACGGCGACGTCGAACCAGCGGCCGCGTTCGACTACGGTGTCTCCTCGTGCGCTTGGTGATTGCTCGTTGCTCTGTGGACTACTCCGGCCGGCTGACCGCCCATCTGCCGATGGCGCCGCGGTTGCTGATGGTGAAGGCGGACGGGTCCGTGCTGATCCACGCGGACGGTGGTTCGTACAAGCCGCTGAACTGGATGTCGCCCCCGTGCACGCTGACCGAGGAAGAGGGTCAGTGGCGGGTGGTGAACAAGGCTGGTGAGGAGCTGCGGATCACGCTCGAGGAGGTGCTCAGCGACTCGGCGTACGAGCTCGGGATGGACCCCGGGCTGATCAAGGACGGCGTCGAGGCGCACCTGCAGGAGCTGCTCGCCGAGCACGTGACGACGTTCGGCGAGGGCTGGACGCTGGTGCGCCGGGAGTACCCGACCGCCATCGGCCCCGTCGACCTGCTCTGCCGCGACGCCGACGGCCAGCACGTCGCGGTCGAGATCAAACGGCGCGGCGAGATCGACGGCGTCGAGCAGCTCACCCGGTACGTCGAGCTGCTGAACCGCGACCCGCTGCTCGCACCGGTCCGCGGAATCTTCGCCGCCCAGCTGATCAAGCCCCAGGCCAAGGTCCTCGCCACCGACCGCGGCCTCGAGTGCCTCACCGTCGACTACGACGCCCTCCGCGGCATGGAATCAGACGTCCTCCGCCTCTTCTAGACCGCAGGGTGCCGGTAGCCCGGCGCCGACCGAGCGACTTTGTGCACGCACCGGCCGGATCTCCGCCGCGAAGGCGGCTGGCCGACGCTCGAAGTCGGTCGGTGCCGCGGACGAGGCCGTCTTTGTGCACGCACCGGCCGGATCTTTGCCGCGAAGGGGCTGGCCGGTGCTCAAAGTCGGTCGGTGCTGGGGTCGTTGGCGGGTTGTGTGACGGATGGCGTGCTGCAACCCGCCAGCGAGCAAGCAACCCCGGCAGCCGCGAAACAACCCGCCACCCACCAGGTCGCCTCGCCACTTTTGCGCCGCGTCCACACCATCACCTCGCCACCACACCCGCCTCCGCGGGCCCCAGCCCGAACCGTCTTTGTGCACACACCAGCCAGATCTCCACCGCGGACGTGGCTGGCCGGCGCTCAAAGTCCGCCAGCACCGCGACCGGGGCCGTCCTTGTGCACACACCAACCGGACCTCCACCGCGGACGTGGCTGGCCGGCACTCAAAGTCCACCAGCACCGCGACCGCGGCCATCCTTGTGCACACACCAACCGGACCTCCACCGCGGACGTGGCTGGCCGGCGCACAAAGTCCACCAGCACCGCGACCGCGGCCATCCTTGTGCACACACCAGCCAGATCTCCGCCGCGGAGGTGGCCGATCGGGGCTCAAAGTCGGCGGGTGCCGCGGCCGGGCGCAGCCGCGGCCGGGCGCAGCTGCGGCCGGGCTGGGCGGCGCAGCGGCGGGGTGTTGGTGCGGGAGGTGACGGGGTGGGTGGCGGAGAGTAGTGTCCGGCGGCGGTTCTGGTCTAGGTGTCGGGTGACGGAGCAGGTAGATTTGCCCGATTTCGGGCAGATCCTTGGAATCGGCTCTGGATGCACTGCAGAGTTGTCGGGTGATGAGTGAGGCGGCAGACCCCGGTGACGAGCTGGCCGATCAGGTGAGCCGGACCACGGGACTGACGCCGGAGGACGCGCGGCGGGTCGTCGCGGACGTGCTGGCCTACTTCACCGAGACGACCGAGGAGTACGTCCGGCGCCGGCACCGCGAACTGCAGACCTACGGGGTCCGCAACGACGAGATCTTCGCCCGGCTCGGCACCGAGCTGCGGCACCGCCCGGTACGCTCCCCCGCTCTCTCGGCCCGTCAGCTCCGGCGGATCGTCTACGGCTGACCACGAACAGCGTCGAAAGGGAACCACATGTGCGGAATCGTCGGGTACGTCGGCACCAAGCCGGCCGCGCCCATCCTGGTGGACGGCCTGGCCCGGCTGGAGTACCGCGGCTACGACTCCGCGGGCGTCGCCGTGGTCGGCTCCAGCGAGCTGAAGCTGCACAAGGACGCCGGCCGGGTCCGTGAGCTGGAGGCGTCGCTGCCGAAGCGGTTCGGCGGCAAGCTCGGGATCGGGCACACCCGGTGGGCCACCCACGGCGGCCCGAGCAAGGACAACGCGCACCCGCACGCCAGCGGCAACCAGCGGATCGCGGTCGTGCACAACGGCATCTTCGACAACGCGGGCGCGCTCCGGGCCCAGCTGGAGGAGGCCGGCGTCAAGCTGCGCTCCGAGACCGACACCGAGGTCCTCGCGCACCTGATCGAGCAGGCCGACGGCGACACCCTCGAGGACAAGGTGCTGGCCAGCCTGCGCCGGATCGAGGGCACCTACGGCATCGCCGTGATCGACCTGGACTTCCCGGACCGGATCGTGGTCGCCCGCAACGGCAGCCCGCTCATCCTCGGCGTCGGCGACGGCGAGATGCACGTCGCGTCCGACGCGGCCGCGCTGATCCGCTACACCCGCCAGGTCGTGTACCTGGACGACGGCGAGCTCGCCACCGTCCGCGCCGACGGGTACCGCACCTTCACCCAGGACTCGCGCACCACCACCAAGACCGAGAAGACGGTCGAGTGGGACGCCGAGGAGTTCGAGCGCGGCGCGCACGAGCACTTCATGGTCAAGGAGATCCACGAGCAGCCCGAGGCGGTCCAGCGGGTGATCCGCGGGCGCCTCGACGAGCGCTTCCACGCCGTCCACCTGGGCGGCCTGAACATGGACGCCCGCGAGGCCCGGGAGATCAAGCGGGTCAAGATCCTCGGCTGTGGTTCGGCGTACTACGCCGGCCAGCTCGGCGCGCAGTTCATCGAAGAGGTGGCCCGGATCCCCGCCGACGCCGAGCCCGCGTCGGAGTTCCGGTACCGCAACCCGGTGGTCGAGCGGGACACCCTGTACGTCGCGGTCAGCCAGTCCGGCGAGACGCTGGACACCCTGGTCGCCGTGCAGGAGCTGAAGCGCAAGGGCGGCCGGGTGATCGGTCTGGTCAACGCGGTCGGTTCCAGCATCGCCCGTGAGGTGGACGGCGGGGTGTACCTGCACGCCGGTCCGGAGGTCTCGGTGGCGTCGACGAAGGCGCTGACCAACATGGCGGTCGGGTTCGCGATGCTCGGCATCCACCTCGGCCGGATCCGGGACGTCTCCCCCGCCGACGGCCGCCGGCTGATCGAGGGGCTGAAGAAGATCCCGGCGCAGATCCAGGCGATCGTCGACACCGAGCAGGAGCTGGCCGAGATCGCCGGCCGGCTGTCCCGGCACGAGAGCCTGTTCTTCGTCGGCCGGACCCGTGGCTACCCGGTCGCCCGGGAGGGTGCGCAGAAGCTGAAGGAGATCTCCTACCGGCACGCCGAGGCGTACCAGACCTCCGAGCTGAAGCACGGCCCGCTCGCGCTGATCTCGCCGGACGTACCGACGGTCGCGATCGTGCCGGACGACGAGCTGCTCGACCGCAACATCGGCGCCCTGCACGAGATCGCGGCCCGGTCCGGCCCGCTGTACGTCGTCACCCACCCTGGCGTCGAGGTCCCGGACGGCGCGGCCGCGGTGATCGTGGTGCCGAAGAACGAGCCGGAGCTGGACCCGATCCTGCTGACGATCCCGCTCCAGCTGCTCGCGTACCACGCGTCCGTTGCCCTCGGCCACGACGTCGACAAGCCCCGGAACCTGGCGAAGTCGGTCACGGTCGAGTAGTCAGAGCTGCAGTTCGCCGGCCCTCGTCGCGGTCTTCGCGCCGGGGGCCGGCGCCTGGTACCGGCCGGTGCTGCCCGTCCCGGGCCGGCTGACGCCGTCGAAGGCGCGCCGGGCCGCGTCGGACATCTCGACCCCGCGTTCGGCGCCGAGGCTCTTGAACGGATGCAGGCCGAAGTCGTTGACCAGCCGCTGGCAGACCTCGACGCCGCGGACCGAGTTGCCCGCCTCGTCCAGTCGCGGCGAGAACGTCACCACGGCGAGTCGCTGGTCCGGGACCACCATCATCACGTTGCCCGAGACACCGCTCTTCGCCGGCAGCCCGACCGCGTCGGCGAACTTGCCAGAGTCGTTGTACATCCCGCTGTGCCCCATCACCGACAGCACCCGGCCGGCCGTCTCCGCCGAGAACACCCGCTCCCCGGTGTACGGCGAGACGCCGCCGTTCGCCAGCGTGGCCCCGGCCGCGGCGAGCCGGGTCGCGTCCACCTCGAGCGAGCAGACCGCGAAGTAGAACTCGGCCGTCTTCTGCGGGGCGTCCCGGTCCCGCGGGTCCACGTTCAGCATCTCCTTGGCCGCCATCAGGTTGGCCAGTCCGCGGTTGCCGTGCCCGGTGTCGCGCTCGGCGAGGAACGTCCGGTGGTCGAACCCGGGCGCCTCCCCCATCATCCGCGTCCAGGTCTGCTCGACCTTGGCGAACCGCTCGGACACGTCGGCGTCCGGCTCGACCAGCGCGAGCGTCGCCATTGCGCCGGCGTTGATCATCGGGTTCTGCGGTTTGCCGTTCGCGTCCAGCGACAGCCGCGGATCGTTGAACGTGCCGCCGCTCTGCTCCTGCCCGATCCACCGGTGCACCTCGGGCGCACCCTGCTGCTCCAGCGCCATCGCATAGCTGAACGGCTTCGACGTCGACTGCACGCTGAACGCGGTCGTCGCGTCGCCGACCTGGAACACCTGGCCGTCCGCGGTACAGATCGCGATCCCGAACCGTTCCGGATCCGCGTCCCGCAAGGTCGGGATGTACTGCGCGACCTCGCCGGACCGTTCGTCCCGCAGGTCCGCGTAGATCTGCTCGACGCCGCGGGACAGCTCCGCGAACTCGGCCGGCGACACCGCGAGGTCGCCCTGCAACGCCCGGGCGATCACCGGCTCCCGGACCACCGCGGCGAACTGGTCGCGGTCGAGCCACTCGGGTTGCCCTGGTTCGAACGGGGCGCCGGCGTCGAGCGTCCAGGTGACCGCCCGCTGGACCCGCGGATCGTCGGCGCGGAGTCCGGCCTGCCGCAGTTCCTCGAGCAGCTTCCACTTCCAGACCACGTTCGCGCGATCGGTGTCGAGCGACCGGAACATACCCTCAACGTCGAATTCGGCCATACCGCTCAGCCTCTCCGGACCGTGTTACCAGGCCGGTTCTCCCGCGTTACGCCGACATCACGGCCGCGCGGCACCGAGTTGGCAGCTTCCGGACAGTGGACGGGATCCTCGGGTTCAGCTCGCGTTCGGCTGGATAGGTTCAGGTGGCAAGGTGATTGGCGAGACCCGGAGGAACTCGATGCGTTGGCAGATCCCGTTGGCCGCGACTGTTGCCGTGGCTGCCCTTTCCACCTCGACCACGTCGGCGGCGGCCGCCGATCACCCCGGTGGTGGGGCCTGCTCGCCGGACGCCCGGTTGCTCGGGTTCAGCGACAGCCTCGACAAGACGACGTACGACGGGTTGCCGGTGGCCGGGCTGTCGGCGCTCAACGTGACCCGGCCCGGCCACGGGGTCGCGTTGGTGGACAACGTGGGGACCACGCCGGCCCGGGTGTTCGACCTAGAGATCGGGGCCGGGCCGAAGGTCGCGGTGGACGGTGTGACAATCCTCCGGCGGCCCGACGGTACGCCGTACACGGGGACCGACTTCGACGGTGAGGGCCTCGTCGTCGAGCGGGGTGAGCGGTCGATCCTGGCCACGTCGGAGCGGGAGCCGTCGATCCGCCGGTTCCGGTTGTCAGACGGCAAGGAGGTCGCCTCGTTGCCGGTCCCGTCACGCTTCCAGGTCGCGCCGGCCGGGCAAGCGACGAACAACGCCACCTTCGAATCGCTCGCGGTGAGCCGGGACGGGCGGTCGCTGTTCGCCGGGATGGAGGGACCGCTCAGCCCGGACGGTACGGACGCGGACGGGCGTTCCCGCAACCGCATCCTCAAGTACTCGGGCCTGCCGGGACGTGGGTACCAGGTGGCCGCGCAGTACGCGTACAAGACGGACCCGGGTCTGTCGCTGGTGGAGCTGGCTGTCGCCGGCCGGGACCAGCTGGTGTCGCTGGAGCGGACCTACGTCCCCGACGTCGGCAACACGATCCGCGTGTTCACCGTGTCACTGCGGCACGCGGCCGACGTCTCCGCGCGGGAGTCGCTCGTGGATGCCCCGGAGCAGGTGTACCTGGACAAGAAGCTGCTCTTCGACGTGGTCGACTGCCCGCCGTCCGGCGCCGTCGCCAAGCAGCCGCAGCCGAACCCGTTGCTCGACAACATCGAGGCCCTCGCCCTCGGCGGCCGCCTGCCCGGTGGCAAGCACCAGCTCTATCTGCTCTCCGACGACAACGCCGGCGCCAACCAGATCACCCGCTTCTACTCCTTCGCCGTCGACCTGCACTGAACCGGTCCCGCGACGGGGCCGGGGGCAACCACCTGGCCCGGAGCGGTAGCGGGATACGGCCCCGGTCGGTGAGAATCGGGGGATGCGCGTGATCGTGGTGGGTGCGGGCGTGATCGGGCTGAGTTGTGCGGTCCGGTTGGCCGAGGCGGGGTACGAGGTCGGGGTACTGGCGCGGGATCTCCCGTTGGAGACCACGTCGGCGGTCGCGGCCGCGGTCTGGTACCCGTACCTGTCCGCGCCGCAGGACCGGGTGGCCGCCTGGTCCCGGACGACGTACGCCGAGTTGGCCGGGCTGGCGGAGTCCGAGTCGTCCGTGCGGCTGCGGCGCGGCAAGGAGTACCTGGTCGAGACGGCACCCGATCCGTGGTGGGCGGACGCGCTCAGCGACCTCGAACGGATCGGCTCGCCGCCACCCGGGTTCAAGGACGGCTGGTCCTTCACCGCACCGGTGATCGAGATGCCCGAGTACCTGCCGTACCTGGTCGAGCGCCTCAAGGCCGCGGGTGGGACGCTGACCCGGTCCGCGTTGTCCGCGTTGCCGAACACGGCCGACATCGTGGTCAACTGCGCGGGTCTGGGTGCTCGGTTGACCGCCGGGGATCCGACCGTCACGCCGGTCCGCGGCCAGGTGCTGACGGTGGAGCAGTTCGGGCTGTCCGAGTGGGTGATCGCGGACCGCAGTCCCGAGGAGCTCACGTACCTCGTCCCGCGGTCCCACGACGTCGTCATCGGCGGTACCAGCCAGCCGGACAGCTGGGACCTCGCGGTGCACGCCGAGCAGGCGAAGGCGATCCTCGACCGGGCCGCCGAACTGGTCCCCGCGGTCCGCCGGGCCAAGGTGATCCGTCATCGTGTCGGACTCCGCCCGGCCCGTCCCGCCGTCCGCTGCGAGAGCGTCCGCTCCGGGGACCGCGTGATCGTGCACTGCTACGGCCACGGCGGCTCCGGCGTCACCCTCTCCTGGGGCTGCGCCGACGAGGTCCTCGGCCTGGTCAAGAACGTGTCCTAGACCCCGAGGATCTGGCAGAGCAGGTCCAGGGCGCCGGAGTACGCGTGGTCCGGCGGGGTGCCGTAGCCGACGACGAGGGCTTGGCGTTCGTCGTCGGTGGTGGCGAAGTGGTACCGCGCGAGCGTCGCCAGGGCGAGGCCTTGCCGGGCGGCTCGGGTGACCAGTTCGTCGGCGTCGCCCGGGACGTCGAGCAGGACGTGCAGGCCGGCCGAGATCCCGGCGACGCGGACACCGGGAGCGCGTTCGGCGAGGAGTTCGACCAGGCGGTCGCGGCGCCGCCGGTAGTGCAGGCGGCTGCGCCGGACGTGCCGGTCGTAGTGGCCTGAGGCAATGAACTCGGCGAGCACCAGCTGGTCCAGCGTCGCGGTCTGCAGATCGGTGGTCCGCTTCGCCGCGAGAACCGGCTCGATCAACCGTTGCGGCAGCACCATCCAGGCGAGCCGCAGCCCCGGCGCGAGCGTCTTGCTCGCCGTCCCCACGTACACGACGCGCTCGGGATCCAAGGCCTGCAACGCACCCACGGTCTGCCGGTCGTACCGGAACTCGCCGTCGTAGTCGTCCTCGATCAGTACCGCGCCCGTGGCCCGCGCCCACTCCACGGCAGCGGTTCGCCGGATCGGTGCGAGTGGGACTCCGATCGGCATCTGGTGCGCCGGGGTGAGCAAGGCGGCGTCACCCGACAACCGATCCGCACAGGCCCCGAGCTCGTCGATCGGTACCGGGACCGGCTCCAGCCCGCGCGACCTGATCACGTCCCAGTGCAGGTTGTACCCGTACTCCTCCACCGAGATCGTCGAGGCTCCCCTTCCCCGCAACGCCTCCCCCAGCAAGGCCAGCGCCTGCACGTAGCCCGAGCAGATCAGGACGCGCTCCGGATCCGCCCGGACCCCGCGCGCCCGGGCCAGGTAGTCGGCCAGCATCCGGCGCAGCTCGATCCGGCCGCGGGGATCGCCGTACCCGAACGCCTCGTTGGGCGCGACCACGAGCGCCTTCCGGGCGGCCGCGAGCCACTCGGTCCGCGGGAAGGTGGCCACGTCGGGCGAACCGGGCGCCAGGTCGTACCGCAGCTTCTTTGCTTGGGGCAACGGAATCACGGCGGCCGGCGCGGGTGGTTGCCGGGTGGCGACGACGGTCCCGGAGCCCTGGCGCGCGGTCAGCCAGCCTTCGGCCACGAGCTGGCCGTACGCGTCGGCGACCGTGTTCCGGGCGATCCCGAGGTCCTTGGCCAGCGAGCGCGACGACGGCAGCCTGGTCCCGGCGGCGAGCCGGCCGCCGCGGATCGACTCGTGCAGCGCCCGGACCAGCTCCGCGCGCCCTCGCCCGGCGGACAGGTCGAGGTGCAGATCGGCACCGCTCGCCGGCCAATTGGCCCGTGGATCCTCCATAGAAGTGGACCATACACCTGGGCCGATTCACTTTTACGCTGATCGAATGAACACCACGAAGCGCAGGATCAAGATCGCCACCCTCGCCCCGGACTTCTACCGGGCCATGATCGAACTGGACGCCCAGTCCGCGACCGGGCTGGACCCGCTGCTGGTGAACCTGGTCCGGATCCGCGCGTCCCAGCTGAACGGCTGCGCCTACTGCCTGGACATGCACACCCTGGACGCCCGGCACGAGGGCGACACCGAGCAGCGGCTCGCCCTGCTGCCGACCTGGCGGGAGGCGCGGAAGTTCTACTCCGAGCAGGAGCAGGCCGCGCTCGAACTGACCGAGTCGATCACCCTGATCAGCCGGACCCACGTCCCCGACGACGTGTACGAGCTGGCCTCGAACGCCTTCGAGGACAAGGACCTGGCCCAGCTGATCGGCCTGATCGTCACCATCAACGCCTGGACCCGGATCGGCGTCACCACCCGGCTCGAACCCGGCCACTACCAGCCCTGACCACAAGCCCTGACCACGACGGCTCAGCAGAGGAGACGGATGAGCAAGGCAGAGCAGTTCCGCGCGTTGCACCACGCGCCCACGCCCCTGGTGCTGCCGAACGCCTGGGACCCGGTGAGCGCGCGGATCGTCGCCGACGCCGGGTACCCCGCGATCGCCACCAGCAGCGGGGCGGTCGCGCGGGTGATCGGGTACGACGACGGCCGGACCCCGCCGGCCGAGATGTTCGCCGCTGTCGCCCGGATCGCCCGGGCGGTCGACGTCCCCGTGACGGCAGACCTCGAAGCGGGGTACGGACTCGACCCGAAGGAGTTCGTCGAGCGGCTGCTGGACAGCGGGGCGGTCGGTTGCAACCTGGAGGACTCGGTCGGCGGCCGGCTGGTCGAGCCCGCCCGCCAGGCCGAGTACCTGGTCGAGGTCCGCGCCGCGGCCGGGGCCGACCTGGTCGTGAACGCCCGGATCGACACCTTCCTGGCGGGCGGGGACGTGGCCGACGCGATCGAGCGCGGACGGCAGTACCGCCGAGCCGGTGCCGACTGCGTGTACCCGATCTTCGCGCCGGTCGAGGTCCTCGCGGAGCTGAAGCAACAGATCGGCGGCCCGCTCAACGCACACGCCGATCCCGCCGGCCCGACCACGCCGGAACTGGTCGAGCAGGGTGCGACGCGGATCTCGTTCGGGACCAGCGTGCACAACCACCTGATGGGCGTTCTCCGCGAGTTGCTGCCGAAACTCGGCGCCTGATCACCACCCGCCGATGTCGATTTCGTCACCGCGAGATCGACGTTGTCAACAGTGAGGGATCTTCCTTCGCTGTCGATGCGGAGGGATGGGTGAGCTGATGCCGGGACCTGGGGACGGATTCGCCGACGACGAGCGGCTGCGGCTGGCCTTCCTCTGCTGCCATCCGGTGCTGCCGTTCGACGCCAAGGTCGCGTTGACCTTGCGGATGGTGTGCGGCCTGTCCACCGCCGAGGTCGCGCGCACCCTGCTCGTCCCGGAACCGGCCATGGACGCGCGGATCAAGCACGCTCGGACCAGGCTCCGGCTCGCCGGGATCTTGTCCGAGCACCCGCCGGCCGGCCGC
Source organism: Kribbella amoyensis (assembly GCF_007828865.1). Taxonomy (NCBI): domain Bacteria; kingdom Bacillati; phylum Actinomycetota; class Actinomycetes; order Propionibacteriales; family Kribbellaceae; genus Kribbella; species Kribbella amoyensis. The sequence continues at coordinate 616,790 of NZ_VIVK01000002.1, read as the reverse complement.
GTGCAAACCGTCCTCGACGTCGTGTACCTGATCTTCAGCACGGGACACACCGCGCCGTCCGGGACCGACCTCGTCCGGTGCGACCTGGTGGAGAGCGCGGTCGACCTCGGGCGGCGGCTGCATCGGTTCCTGCCGACCGACGCCGAGGTGACCGCGCTGCTCGCGTTGATGCTGCTCATCGACTCGCGGCGAGCGGCCCGCGTGTCCCCCGACGGAAAGCTGGTGCTCCTGCAGGCCCAGGACCGGACCCTGTGGGACTACCGCCTGATCAGGGAAGGGAAGGCGTTGCTGACCGACGCGCTCAGCCGCCGGTCGCCGACCCGGTACGCCGTCGAGGCCGCGATCGCCGCCGTGCACGCCGAGGCCCGGACCTGGACGGACACCGACTGGACCGAGATCATCGCGCTGTACGACGTGCTGCTCCGGATGTTTCCGAGTCATGTGGTCGAGCTCAACCGGGCCATCGCCATCGGCCTGCGGGACGGACCGGCGGCCGGGCTCCGCGCGCTGGAGCCGTTGACGATCGAGCCGGGCCTGGCCACCTACGGGTACCTGAGCGCGGCCCGCGCCGACTTCCTCCGCCAGCTCGGCCGATGGGAGGAAGCTGCGGACGCGTACGAGGAGGCGCTCGCACTCACCGCCAACGAGGTCGAGCGCGCCTTCCTCACCAGCCGGCTCGACGAGGTCCAGGATCGCCTGGACGACGTCAGTTAGCTGCCCAACATGGTCAGCGTCTGCTGGCGGCAGGTCTTCCAGGCTTCGTGGCCGGGGTCGATCAGCTCGAAGTGCCCGACAGCGACCACCTTGCTCGTGCCGATCCGAGGCTGCTCGGCCAGGGCATCGATCGCGGCCGCCACGTCCTCGAAGGTCATCGGCCAGCCACCACCGTTCCCGACCCGGCAGCTCACGGAATCACGTCAGGCCGAAGCGCAACGCGTAGACGAGGGCCCAGTCCTGGTCGTTGGCGAGCGGGTCGGCGACGTGGGCCGGGCGGTTGTTGACCGCGCTCGGGTAGACGAAGGCGCAGGTGGCGGAGCCGTCGGGTTTGAAGTTGACCAGGTTCGCCCGGAGGATCGCGTCGCCCGCCTCGCGGAGCCGGCCGGCATCTTCCGGCGAGACCAGGTCCTCAGGCCAGGACAGGTACACGGCCGCGCTCAGGACGGACCAGTAGTGCGGGAAGACGTCGCCCCACATCCGCAGCAGGCCGAACCAGTACCCGTCCCAGTGCCGGATCGGGATGTGCCGCAGCCGGACGTCGGGCTGGTCCGCGGCGAACGCGGTGAGCCACGGCAGCCGCTGGGCCAGGTCGTCCGGGGTCACCGCGGACGGGTCGAGGTGGTGGGCGGCGAGGAGGAGTTCGAGCAACGGGGCGACCATCGACTGCTCGTAGTTCACCTCGTGCGGGGGGAGGTCGTCGCCGTACGCCAGGAACGATCGCGCGTGCCGGACCAGGTGCTCGCGCATCCGGGCCCGTACCTCGTCGTCACCGCGGTCCGCGAGCTCGGCCAGCAACGGGCCGAGGTCGAACGCGAGGAAGTGGTCGCCACCGAGTTCGTAGTACCGGTCGATGATCCGTACCGCGCCGGCCACGTCGCCCTGGCCGAGCAGGAACCGTACGAACCACGGGAAGTTGTACAGCCGGGTCCGGCTCTCGTGCAGGCTGTCGTCGGCGACCGTGCCGTCGGCGGCGACCAGGTGGTCCCGGACGAACTCCTGGTACCCGGCGAGCGCCTCGTCCAGCTCGGCCCGGTCGCCCCAGCCGCGATCCCTGGTTGCCTGCAGCAACAACGCGGTACCGATCCGCTCCCGCGCGTCGGACCAGTCCCGCCAGCCGCCGGACAACACGGTCAGCCCGGTGTCGTTGTCGTACGGCACGAACGCGAACCGCCGGCTGTCCACGAGCTCGGCCGGGCGCTGGTGATCCAGGACGAACCGGACCCGGCCTTCGACGAGTTCGCGCAACGGCTTGTGGAAGAGCACGCCGATCCGCGACCGCCGCCGGCCGTCACTCGCCTCGGCGTACTGGACCCCGTGCGCCGACGAGGTGAGCTCGGCCGGACCGTCCACGGTCTCGATCGGGAGGGTCTCCCCCACCTCGGCCGTCAACCGGGGCGCGTCGAGCAACGGCTGCCAGCTCGCCCGGAAGTCGGCGAGCGTGTCGAACCACTCCAGCTGCCAGGTCCAGCGGTACGACTCGCCAGGCCCGAGCACGATCTGCGGCTGACCGCCCATCGCGTGCGGGGCGCGGGCGTGGTCGGTGGGATGCAGATAGAGGTGGCCGCGGAGGTTGCTCCCGGAGCTGCCCTCGCGCGACTCCACCGAGTACGCCCACAGCTCGCCCTCGGTCAGCCGCAGCCCGAGTCCCGGTCCGCTGCCGTCCATCGGGACCGCCCAGGTCCACGCATCCGCGCCACCGGTCCACAGGTGCGCGTGGACGGCGCCGTTGAGGCTCTCCTTGCTGGACCGATAGACGTCGCGCCACGGCGTACTGATCGCGATCGAACCCACCTCGACGGGCGACTCACTCGCGTTCCGCAGCTCGTACGTCTCGGTCCACCGCTCCCCGAACCGCCGCCCGACCCGTAGCTCCAGGTCGCCGAGTTGGTACAGCAGATCGATCCCACTCTGCCGCCACCGCGTGAAAGCCGGCGCGTCGAACCGGTGGCTGCCCCGGGACGTGATCACGAACCCCTTGCCCCAGTAGTGCGTGGGGTCGTGGATCACCCCGTCCTCGAGCAACATCGAGTGCCCCCGGGACGGATGCAGGACCGCGGCCACGGCGCCGTCCTCCGACAACTCGACCTTCCCGGCCCCGAAAGCGAAAGATTCGTGCATTCCGTCAACCTATCGAGGCCGGGGACCGCGTCGCCGGGTCAGCTCGTGTACACCCCGGTCGGGACGGCGTGGTACCCCTTCACGCCGATCAGCTTGGCCAGGTCGCTGCGCGGGTCGCCGGTCTCCGCGGTCCGCTGGACGGCCGTGGTGAAGTCGTACCGCGGGGTCCAGCCGAGGTCGTCGCGGGCTCGCTGGTTCACGTACACGCGATCGAGGCTCGGGAACATCCGCCAGCCCCACTCCTGGTACTGCTTCATCGCCTCCGGGAAGAGCCGCTCGACAACGGCCGGCGCGTCGGCGGCCAGGTCGGCCAGGTCGTCCCGGGTGAACGGGGTCGTCGCGCTGACGATGTACCGGCCGAAGCCGAGGGCACCGGCTCGCTCGGCGGCCAGCAGGTGCGCCGAGACCACGTCTTCCACGTCGACCCGGCGATAGAGGTACTCGTTGACCTTCAGGTTCGTGTCCGCGTACGCGGTCCGGACCTCGTCCCGGTCGTCGGCCTCGGGGAAGAACCGCGAGGTCCGCAGGACGACGACGGGCAGGCCCTGGTCCCGGGCGGCCAGCTCGCACAGGTCCTCGGCCGCGGTCTTGGTCGCGCCGTAGATATTGCGGACCACGGGGCGGACGTCCTCGGTGATCCAGGTCGCGGGCTCGCCCGGCCCTGGGGTCAGCGCACGGCCGAACGCGCTCGTACTGCTGGTGAACACGAACCCGCCGACCCCGGCCGTAGCGGCCGCTTCGAGCAGGGTCAGGGTGCCGGTGACGTTCACGTCGACGAAGTCCTGCCGCGGGTGCGACGCCACGTGCGGCTTGTGCAACGTGGCCGTGTGCAGGACGAAGTCGGCCCCGTCCATCGCCGCCTCGACCGCGTCCTTGTCGGTGATCGACGCGGTCACCGTGGTGTGCGGCCCGGCCTGGACGTCGAGCCCGACGACGCGGTGCCCCTGGTCGCGGAGTACCCGGGCGATGGCCTCGCCCAGGTGCCCCGAGGTCCCGGTGACGAGGTAGGTCCGGACGTCGCTCACTTCTTCTTCTCCTTCGGGGAATTCAGGGGGATGGCCGCGAGCGCCCGCCAGAGCAGGCGCTGCACCGGGTCGGGGATGCCGTGCAGGTGGAAGGACAGATCGTGCTCGACGTTGATCCGGGCCAGCCGGCGCAACGGCGGGAACCGGCCCGCGTCGGCAAGGACGCGGAACTGTTCCTCGAGCTGGCTCGCCGGGGTCTCCTCGGTCCGGATCCGGGTCGGTTCGTCGGTCGGGTTCGAGAAGCCGTGCACCGTCCACGGCGGCACGATGATCGACTGGCCCGCGGTCAGGTCCAGCCGCTCCGAGCCCAGCCGGACCCGCAGCGTGCCCTCGAGGACGTGGAACGTCTCCGTCTCGGTCCGGTGGCGATGCGGAGGTGGACCGGACAGCCGAGGCGGCAGGACGGCCTCGACGGCAAACTCGGCGCCACCGGTCTCCGCGCCCCGGCGCAGGATCGTCAACTGCTCGCCGGTCGGCATCCGTAGCGACCGGTCCGGCTCGGCATGGAACGTCATCGTCGGCTCCTCGGGAGGGGTGCACCCATTCCTATCCGGTGGCCGCGAGATTTTCCCGGATTTTTCTCAACAGGATGTCGAGAGCCGCGCCACAGGTACGTCCCCCTGGTGAAAGCCACCGACGAGCAGAGGGATTCACCACCATGACCATCACCATGCCCCAGCACGAGATCGCGGAGATCCTCGCCAAGCCGTACTCGCAGCAGCTGCTGTTCGGCAGCCTGCCGGCCCGCTTCTCCTACGTCGGCGTGGACGGCGACCCGCGGGTGGTACCGATCGGCTTCCACTTCGACGGCGAGCGGCTGCAGATCTTCACCCTGCCCAAGTCGGCCAAGGTGAACGCCCTGCGCAAGCACCCCCGGGTCGCGCTCACCATCGACACGAACGGCTTCCCCCCGAAGGTCCTGCTGATTCGCGGCAGCGTCGAACTCCGCCTCGAAGAAGGCGTCCCCGAGGAGTACATCCTGTCCGGCCGCAAGGTGATGACGGAGGAGCAGCACGTCGGCTGGACCGCCGGCGTCAAGTCCCTCTACGACGAAATGCTCCGCATCACCGTCACCCCCGACTGGGTCAAACTCCTCGACTTCGAAACCACCCTCCCCCAGTCCGTCCAGGACGTCATCGACGCCCAACAGCAGGCCTGACCCGGGCTACAGCTGGTTCGCGGTGCGGATGACGTCGACGACGCTGGCCATCATGCCGGTGAGGTCGTAGTCCTTCGGGGTGTACACCGCGGCCACGCCGGCTTGGCGGAGGGCTTTCGCGTCGGCGTCGGGGACGATGCCGCCGACAACTACCGGGACGTCGGTGAGGCCGGCTTCGCGGAGTCCGTCGACGACGTGCGGGACGAGTTCCATGTGGGAGCCGGACAGGATCGACAGGCCGACGCAGTGCACGTCCTCGGCGACGGCGGCGGCGACGATCTGCTCGGGAGTCAGCCGGATGCCCTGGTACACGACCTCGAAGCCGACGTCGCGCGCGCGGACCGCGACCTGCTCGGCGCCGTTCGAGTGACCGTCGAGGCCCGGCTTGCCGACCAGGAAGCGGAGCCGGCCGCCGAGCTCCTCCGCGGTCGCGGCGACCTTCGCGCGGACCGCGGCGATCTCCTCCCCCGCACCGGACACGCCGACCGAGCCGGACACACCCGTCGGCGCGCGGTACTCGCCGAACATCTCCCGCAGAACGCCCGCCCACTCCCCCGTGGTCGCTCCCGCGCGGACACACTTCAGCGTCGCGGGCATGAGGTTGTCCGTACTCTTCGCTGCCGCGCGCAACGACGCCAGCGCATCCTCGACCGCCTGCGCGTCGCGCTCGGCCCGCCAGGTCGCCAGCGACTTCAGCGCGGCGGCTTCGGCGGCCGGGTCGACGGTCTGGATCGCGGTGTCCAGGTCCGCGGTCAACGGCGACGGCTCGGTGGTCTCGAACTTGTTCACCCCGACCACGACCTGCTCACCCGACTCGATCCGCTGCCGGCGTTCGGCGTGCGACGCGACCAGGGCCTGCTTGAGGTACCCGCTCTCGACCGCGACGACCGCACCGCCCATCCCCTGGATCCGGTCGATCTCCTCGCGCGCGCCCTCGACGAGTTCGGCCACCTTCGCCTCGATCACGTGCGAGCCGTCGAAGATGTCGTCGTACTCCAGCAGGTCCGACTCGTACGCGAGCACCTGCTGCATCCGCAACGACCACTGCTGGTCCCACGGTCGCGGCAGACCGAGCGCCTCGTTCCACGCGGGCAGCTGAACCGCGCGGGCCCGGGCGTTCTTGGAGAGCGTGACCCCGAGCATCTCCAGCACGATCCGCTGCACGTTGTTCTCGGGCTGCGCCTCGGTCAGGCCGAGCGAGTTCACCTGGACCCCGTACCGCAGCCGCCGCGCCTTCGCGTCGGTCACGCCGTACCGGTCCCGGGTGACTTCGTCCCACAACTGCACGAACGCGCGCATCTTGCAGGTCTCCTCGATGAACCGCACCCCGGCGTTCACGAAGAACGACACCCGCTGCACCACGTCCGCGAACCGTTCCGGCGGGACCTGACCGGCATCGCGCACCCGGTCGAGGACGGCGATCGCCGTCGACAGCGCGAACGCCAGCTCCTGCACCGGGGTCGCGCCGGCCTCCTGCAGGTGGTAGCTGCAGATGTTGATCGGGTTCCACTTCGGGATGTTCGAGACCGTGTACGCGATCAGGTCCGTCGTCAGCCGCAACGACGCGTCCGGCGGGAATGCGTACGTCCCCCGGGACAGGTACTCCTTGACGATGTCGTTCTGCGTGGTCCCGGTCAGCTCGTCGGGCAACGCGCCCTGCTCCTGGGCGGCGACCTGGTACAACGCGAGCAGCCACATCGCCGTCGCGTTGATCGTCATCGAGGTGTTCATCCGCGCCAGCGGGATCTGGTCGAACAACGCCCGCACGTCGCCCAGGTGCGCGACCGGCACCCCGACCTTGCCGACCTCCCCCTTCGCGAGCGGGTGGTCCGCGTCGTAACCGGTCTGGGTCGGCAGGTCGAAGGCGACCGACAACCCGGTCTGTCCCTTCGCCAGATTGCGCCGGAACAGCGCGTTCGACTCCACCGCCGACGAGTGGCCGGCGTACGTCCGCATCACCCAAGGTCGGTCCTTCTCGGTCATGTACCCGAGAGTAGGACCGCGTGCGCTCGCGAGTCCCCACCTCGTGACCGGCGTCACCAGCGCCTTAGGTCACATCGGGCCCCGCGAGTTCACGCTCCCGGCCGAGGGGTCAGGCGGAGATCGGCAGGGGTGTTCGTTCCACGTGGAGGACGCGGTGGAGGCGGGTGACCGCGAGGATGCGGACCACGGCCGGGACCGGGTGGCGGAGGACGAGTTGGCGGCCGAGGATCTGGGTGCGGCGGTGGGTCGCCACCAGCAGACCCAGGCCGGTCGCGTCCACGGCGTCGACCTCGCCCAGGTCGACGACCACGTCGCCGTCGGAGTTGTCGATCAGTTCGTTGAGGGTTTGGCGGACGTCGCCGACCGAGCGGACGTCCAGGAAGCCGGCCAGCCTGACCACGTTCGGTCCGGCCGGGTGCTGACGATCGGGTCCTGCGTTGTGGGTCGGTGCGAGCATGTCCGTGCCCTCCGCTCTTCCGGCGACCCCCGAGTCGGCCGCGCTGCAGCGTGTGTTGGTAAAGACTCCCTGGGGACCCGCCAGGTTGCCAAGGTCTCGTCAACTTTCTTTTCGCGCGACAATGGTGGCTGTGTTCGCCGACCAGTACTTCCTCTTCCCGGTCGTGGCACTCGCGTTGATCGGTGGCATCGTCCTGCTGCTGCGCTGGGCCTTCTCGCGGCCCAAGGGCGGGTCCCTCGTGCGCAAAACCGATTATTCACCCGCCGATCCCGACACCTTCGGACTGCTGGTCGTGGTGGACACCGTGCCGACGTACAACCAGGCCCGGGTCCGCGCGGCGATGTTGCGTGATTTCGGGATCAAGGCGACCACGGCCCGGACCAGCGACGGCTGGTCCGTGTACGTGTGGCCCGCCGACGAGATCGCCGCCCGCGGTTTCCTCGACGCCTCCTGACCCTCTCGGTCTCGGCTGAATCCCCCTCGAGAGCTGCCCTGGACGGATGACCCCGCCCCGAGTACAACGGACAGGACGAGGGGGAGGGGGCGCAGATGATGCGCTGGGGACTTGTCGCTGTGGGGTGCCTGATCGCGGCCGGACTGCACCCGGCCGAGGCGAGCGCGGTGGAACCGGGGGCCGCCTGGACCTGGGGCGGGAACGGCACCGGCCAACTCGGCAACGGAACCACGACCGGCCGGGCGACCGCGGCCACGGTGCCGTCGCTCGGAAATGTGGTCAAGGTGGAAGCGGGACGCGAGCACTCCATCGCGTTGCGTTCCGACGGCACCGTGTGGACGTGGGGCTTCAACGAGATGGGCCAACTGGGCGACGGCACGACCACGAACCGGCTGTCACCGGTCCAGGTCGGCGGGCTCAGCGGAGTCGTCGACATCGCCGGCGGGCACTACCACAGCCTCGCCCTGCTGGCCGATGGAACGGTACGCGGCTGGGGGTACAACTCGTTCGGCCAGCTCGGCAACGGCGCGACGACGAGCGCGCAACGGACTCCGGTGACCGCGAGCCCGTTGACCGACGTGGTGGCGATCGCGGGCGGCCGGGACATGAGTTACGCGCTGCGCTCGGACGGTACCGTCTGGGGCTGGGGCCTGAACACGACCGGCCAGGTGGGTGACGGCACCACCACGATGCGGACGCGGCCGGTCCGGGTCGGCAGTCTGACCAACATCACCGCGCTCGCCGGTGGCCGCGATCACGGGCTGGCCGTCCGCGGCGACGGCACCGTCTGGAGCTGGGGAGACAACACCCAGGGCCAGCTCGGCGACGGCAGCCTGACGAACCGGCTCTCCCCCGTCCAGGTGACGGGCGTCGGCGGCGCGGTGGAAGTTGCCGCCGGCGCCTATCACTCGCTCGCGCGGCTGAGCACCGGAACCCTGCGGGCGTGGGGTTCGAACTCCAACGGCCAGCTCGGCGACGGGACCACGACACGGCGGACCCAGTCGGTCGCGGTGCCCGGCGTCACCGGGGCGACCGAGATCGCGACGGGCCGGCAGCACACCGTCGCCGTGATCGCGAACGGCGCCTTGCGGGCCTGGGGTTCGAACGCGAACGGCCAACTCGGCGACGGCACCCTGACCGATCGGACCAGCGCGATCACCGTCGGCGGAATCACCGGTGCGGCCGCGGTCTCGGCAGGTCGCGACCACACGATGGCGTTCGTCCCGGCCGCGGTGACCGAGCCGGACACCACCCCGCCGACCACGCCCGGGATCCCGACGGGACAGAGCAACTCCAGCTCGACCATCTCGCTGAGCTGGGCGGCCGCCACGGACAACGTCAGCACCTCGTTGCGGTACCAGGTGTTCGAGGACACCGCGACGAACCAGGTCGCCGAACTGACCAGCGCGTCCACCGGCACGGTCACTTACACGAGGTCCGGGCTCGCGGCCGGATCGACCCACACGTACTGGGTCCGCGCGATCGATGCCGCGGGCAACATCAGGCCGACCGCGGGTCCGTCCGCGCCGATCACCGTGCAGCAGGCATCCTCGGCGATCTTCGAGTCGGACTTCTCGGCCGGCTTCACCGGCTGGACCACGAACACCGGGCTCACCCTGGACTCGACCCAAGGCGCACCGTCTGCGCCGAGCCCACGGGGAAACCCGGTGGCGGCGCGGGCGTACGCGGCCCGCAACCTCGGCGCGACGTACCCGAGTCTGTGTCACAGCGAGCAGATCCGGGTGACGTCACTGGGGACGAGCATCGACCTGTTCCGGTTGCGCACGGCAACGGACGGCGGGATCGTGCGGGTCTACATCGACACCAACCGGGTGCTCTGGATCCGGTCCGACGCGGCCGGTACGCAACGGTCGTCGGGCGTCGCGGTCCCGTTGAACTCGTGGCACACCGTCGAGCTCTGCGGCACCGTCGGTACCGCCGGGACCTGGACGTTGTCCCTCGACGGGACCCAGCGGGGTACGCCGTGGCAGAGCAACACCGGGACGACGCCGGTCGGCCGGGTCCAGATCGGCGACACCGCGGCCAAGACCTGGACGATCAACTTCGACGACGTCCGGACGGATCGGTCACCGAACTGAGGTAACGCGCGGAATCGGGAGGCGAAGGAGCCGGTCCTTCGGGAGAATGCGGTGCATGCTGCTGGTACCTGGGGACCCGCTCCACCCACGCCGAGCCGACCCGCACTTCGCCGCCCAGGCCGACGCCGCCCGGGACCTCGGGATCGCCGTGGCCCGGATCGACCATGACGCGCTGGACCGCCCGGCCGTCGCGGTCACCGGGGTCCCGGCCGACCCGGACGTCCTGTACCGCGGCTGGATGATGACGTCCGCCGAGTACGCCCAAATCGCCGCGGCGCTGGCGGATCGCGGTGTCCGGCTGCGGACCTCGGCCGACGAGTACCGCACCGCCCACGAGCTCCCCGGCTGGTACGAGGCGCTCTCCCCCGTCACCCCCGAATCCACCTGGACCGTCGGCACGGATCCCGGCGAACTCGTCGCCGCGGCCGGGCGGCTCGGACCAGGTCCCGCGGTGCTACGGGACTACGTGAAGTCGATGAAACACGATTGGGACGAGGCGGCGTACATCCCGGACCTGGCCGACACCGAGTCCCTCCAGCGGGTGGCGAAGCGCTTCCTGGAGTTGCGGGCGGACTCGTTCACCGGTGGCTTCGTAGTGCGCCGGTTCGAGGAGTTCACCGGGGCCGAGGCGCGGACCTGGTGGATCGGCGGCCGTTGCCGGTTGATCACGCCGCACCCGGACACCCCGGACGAGCTGCCGATCGGCCTCGACCTGGTCGAGATCGAACCACTGGTCGCCGAGCTCGCGCTGCCGTTCGTCACCGTCGACGTGGTCCGCCGGGCCGACGGCGCCTGGCGGGTGGTCGAACTGGGCGACGGCCAGGTCAGCGACTGGCCCAGCTCCCGGGACCCGGCCGCTCTGCTCGCCGCCCTCTACTGACGCGGACTGTAGACCGGCTGAAGACGCCGACGCCGATGCGGGACAATGGGCCACGATGACGCTGACCGAGAGATTGCCGGAGACCACCGACCCCGACGCGCTGTACGACGCCTTCGCGAGCTGGGTGGGTGAGCAGGGCATCTCGCTGTACCCGGCGCAGGAGGAAGCGCTGATCGAGGTGATGACCGGGTCCAACGTGATCCTGTCCACCCCGACCGGCTCGGGCAAGAGCCTGGTCGCCACCGGGTCCCACTTCGCCGCGCTCGCGGCCGGCCGGCGGACGTACTACACCGCGCCGATCAAGGCCCTGGTCTCGGAGAAGTTCTTCGCGCTCTGCGACGTGTTCGGCGCGGACAAGGTCGGCATGCTCACCGGCGACGCCTCGGTCAACCCGACGGCCCCGATTATCTGCTGCACCGCCGAGGTACTGGCGAACGTCGCGCTCCGCGAAGGCGCCGCGGCCGACGTCGGCCAGGTGGTGATGGACGAGTTCCACTTCTACTCCGAGCCGGACCGCGGCTGGGCCTGGCAGGTCCCGCTGCTGGAGCTGCCGAACGCGCAGTTCGTGCTGATGTCGGCGACGCTGGGCGACGTCGAGCGGTTCAAGATCGACCTGAACCGGCGGACCGGCCGCTCGACCGCGATCGTGGCCTCCGGCGAACGCCCGGTCCCGCTGATCTACAAGTACGTGACCACCGCGTTGCACGAGACGCTGGAGGAGTTGCTCACCACCCACCAGGCCCCGGTGTACGTCGTGCACTTCACCCAGGCGGCCGCGCTGGAACGCGCCCAGGCGCTGATGAGCATCAACGTCTCCAGCCGCGAGGAGAAGGACCGGATCAGCGAGCTGATCGGGAACTTCCGGTTCAGCGCGGGCTTCGGCCGGACCCTGCAACGGCTGGTGAAACACGGTATCGGCGTCCACCACGCCGGCATGCTGCCGAAGTACCGGCGGCTGGTCGAGCAGCTCGCCCAAGCCGGCCTGCTCAAGGTCATCTGCGGGACCGACACGCTCGGCGTCGGCATCAACGTACCGATCCGCACCGTGGTGCTCACCGCGCTGAGCAAGTACGACGGCCGCCGCCAGCGCATCCTCAAGGCACGCGAGTTCCACCAGATCGCCGGGCGCGCGGGCCGGGCCGGGTACGACACCTCCGGCACCGTGGTGGTCCAGGCACCGGACCACGTGGTCGAGAACGTCAAGGCGCTGGCGAAGGCCGGCGACGACCCGAAGAAGCAGCGCAAGGTCCAGCGGAAGAAGCCGCCGGAGGGATTCGTCACCTGGGGCGAGGACACCTTCGACCGGCTGGTCGCGGCCGAGCCGGAGGCGCTGCAGTCCCGGATGCGGGTCAGCCACGCGATGCTGCTGAACGTCATCGCCCGCGACGGCGACGCGTTCGCCAGCATGCGGCAACTCCTGCGCGACAACCACGAGGACTCGAAGAACCAGGTCCGGCTGATCCGCCGCGCGATCCAGATCTACCGCACCCTGCTCACCGCCGGGGTGGTCGAGCGCCTGGACGAGCCGGACGAGTACGGGCGGCTCTTGCGGCTCACCGTGGACCTGCAGAAGGACTTCAGCCTCAACCAGCCGCTGTCCACCTTCGCGCTGGCCGCGCTCGACCTGCTCGACCCGGAGAGCCCGGAGTACGCGCTGGACGTGGTCTCGGTGATCGAGGCGACGCTGGAGGATCCGCGCGCGGTGCTGTGGGCCCAGGAGCACCACGCCCGCGGCGAGGCGGTGAACGCGATGAAGGCCGAGGGCATCGAGTACGACGAGCGGATGGAGCTGCTCGAGGACGTCAGCTGGCCGAAGCCGCTGGAGGAGTTGCTCTCGGCAACCTTCGAGATGTACCGGCAGTCGCACCCGTGGATCGCGGACACCGGGCTGTCGCCGAAGTCGGTGGTCCGGGACCTGTTCGAGCGGGCGATGACGTTCGGCGAGTTCATCGGGTTCTACGGGCTGGCGCGGTCCGAGGGCATCGTGCTGCGGTACCTCAGCGACGCGTACAAGGCGCTGAAGCAGACGGTGCCGCCGCACAAGCAGTCCGAGGAGCTGACCGACCTGATCGAGTGGCTCGGCGAGGTCGTCCGGCAGACCGACTCCAGCCTGCTCGACGAGTGGGAGGAGCTGACCAATCCCGCGCCCGAGCAGGCGGCAGTCGCCCCGGAACCGGCCGGTCCGCGCCGGATCACCTTGAACAGCAGGGCTTTCCGCGTCCTGGTCCGGAACGCGCTGTTCCGCCGGGTCGAGCTGGTCGCCCTGCACCGTTGGGCCGAGCTGGGTCAGCTCGACGGCGATGCGGGCTGGGACGCCGGCCGCTGGGCCGAGGCGGGCACGGCGTACTACGCCGAGCACGACCAGGTCGGTACCGGCCCGGCCGCGCGGGGACCGGCGCTCTTCCTGGTCGAGGAGCACCCGGGGTACTGGGAGGTCCAGCAGATCATCGACGACCCCGAAGGCAACCACGACTGGCGGATCAGCGCGACCGTCGACCTGGCCGCCTCCGACGAGGCCGGCGACCTGGTCCTCGAAGTGGTGTCCTTCAAACCGCTGTAGGGGTCAGGCCTTCGCCGGCCAGTCCACGTCGACCTCGGCCGGGGCCTCGTAGTCGACGCCGGCCACGTCGAAGCCGTAGAGACGGCGGACCTCGGCGAAGAACCAGGCCGCGTCCGCCACGGTCGCGATGTTCTCCTGGGTCACCGCCTCCCACTGCTCACGAACCGCGTCCTGGACGGCCGGGTCGAGCTCCCAGCGGTCCAGCCGCAGCCGGCCGTCCTCGTCCAGATCGGGCGTGGTCTCACCGGTCAGCTGGTCCCACAACGCGATCGACTGCTGCATCGGGGACTGCATCCGGTCGCCGAGGACCTTGTGCAGCAGGCTCACGTACAACCCGATGCCCGGGATCGCCGAGCTCGCCTGCGTCACCGCGGCCCCGTTCACCGAGGTCAGGGCGCGGACGCCGTCGCGCTGGGACAGCTCGTGCGCGGTCTGTTCCAGGTGGGCCTTGGCCGCGCCGATCGAGCCCTGCCGGTAGATCGGGCCGGTCAGCTCGGAGCCGATGTACGTCAGCGCGACCGTGGTGAAGTCGTCCCGGAGCAGCTTGCGGTCGGCGAGCGCGTCGACCCAGCGGATCCAGTCCTCGCCGCCCATCACCTGGACCGTCTGCGCGATCTCGTCGTCGGTGGCGGCCTCGATCTCCACCTCCTGCAGCACTGGCTCCGTGCCCTCGAACGCGATGCTCTTGGTCCGGTGCGGCGCGCCGATCGACCGGAGCGCGGACTGGTACGTCGTGTCGGTGCGCGGGTCCACCCGGCGCGGTGCGGCGACGCTGTAGATGAGGTAGTCCACGCCTCCGTACTCCGCCTCGACCAGGTCCAGCACGTCGGACTTGGTGGTGTCGGCGAACGCGTCCGCGTTGACGAAGCGGAACGACCGGCCGAGCTTGTCCGCCAGCTCCGCGGTCGCCGCCGTCCGGTACCAGCCGGCCGTCGCGGTCCGACGAGCCGTCGGCGCCTTCTCGAACGACACCCCGACCCCGTCCACGCCGTACCGCGCCAGGCCCGCGATCGTCGCGGCCAGCCCGTACCCGGAGCTGGCACCGACGACGAGCGCCACCGGCGTCCGCTCCGGGCTGCGGACCTCGACCTGCTCGGCCAACTCGGCCACCAACCGCTCACACCCGGCCGGATGCGAGTCCAGGAACAGGAAGCCACGGCCGACAGGCTTGATCACGCGCTCAGTCATGAGCCCGACCCTAACCCGACCGAACAGCTACCCGGCAGTCAGTTGATGTGCAGGGTGTACAGCGTCACCTTCGGGTCGAAGTGGAGCGTCTGCTGCGCCTTGAAGTCCCGCATCACGTCCTTGCCACCGGGGATGTGGTAGATGATGTAGCCCGACCACTTGCCCGTGTTGATCTGGAAGACGTCCGGGTACCCACCGGTGAAGCCGTACTCACCGGCGCCCTCGAAACAGGCCATCTGGCCCGAGCCGATGCCCCGGATCACTCCCCAGGTGTCATCACCGGTCACACAGTTCGCCGGCTCGGTCGCCTGCGCCTGCGGCGTGGTCAGCACCGTTGCCGCCAGCGCTCCGGCTGCCGCAAGCGCTCCCATGGTCCAGCGTTTCGTCCTCATCGTCGTGTCCTTTCTGCTCATGGCTTTGGGGACACGAACGACGCTAGGCAGCCTCGCTTACAGATTGCTTTCAGCCGCGGGTCAGTTCCAGTACGGGTCGGCGTCGTCGGGCTCGACGACGACGTCGGCGCCGAGGCGGCGGAGGTTGCCGGCGAAGTCGGTGTAACCGCGGTGGACGTGGTGAGCGGCGGCGACGATCGTCTCGCCCTCCGCGGCCAGCCCCGCCACCACCAGAGCGGCACCGGCGCGGATGTCGCTGGCGACCACCGGGGCGCCTGACAGCCGCGGGACGCCGCGGATCACCGCGTGGTGGCCGTCGGTCTGGACCTGTGCCCCGAGCCGGGTGAGCTCCTGGGCGAACGTGAACCGGCCCTCGAAGAGGTTCTCGGTCACCATCGCCGCCCCGTCGCTGACCGCGTTCATGGCGATGCAGAACGCCTGCAGGTCGGTCGGAAAGCCCGGATACGGCAGCGTGACCACGTCGACCGACTTCGGCCGGTCCGGCATCCGGACACGGAAGCCGCCGGCAGCGGGGACGGAGATGTCCGCGCCGGCCTTGTGCAGCTTGTCCAGCGGCAACTCGAGGTGCTCGGCTCGACCATTCGTGACCGTGACATCGCCCTTGGTGATCGCGGCCGCGAACGCCCAGCTGCCGCTCACGATCCGGTCCGGCACGACCAGGTGGTCGACCGGGTTGAGCAGGCCCTGTACGCCGGTGACCTCGATCCGCGGCGAGCCGGCGCCCTCGATCCGGGCGCCCATCTCGATCAGCAGCTCGGCGATGTCCTGGATCTCCGGCTCGCGGGCGGCGTTCTCGATCACCGTCGTGCCGCGGGCCAGGACGGCGGCCATCATGATCGTCTCGGTGGCGCCGACGCTCGGGAAGTCCAGCCAGACCTCGGCGCCCTGCAGTCCCTGCGGCGCCTCGGCGATCACGAACCCGTGCTCGATGTGGACCTTCGCGCCCATCGCCTCCAGGCCGGCCACGTGCATGTTCAGCCCGCGGGAACCGATGTTGTCACCGCCGGGCAACGCCACCTCGGCCTGACCGCACCGGGCCAGCAGCGGTCCGAGGACCGAGATCGACGCGCGCAGCTTGCGGACGAGCTCGTAGTCGCACTGGTGACCGATCTCGGCCGGCACCGCGATCGTCGCCGTCCCGGTGTCGCCGTCGACCTTCACCGAACAGCCGAGCGTGTCCAGCAACTGGGCCATGAACGTGACGTCGAGAATGCCCGGCACCTGCCGCAGCGTCGTCGTCCCCTCCGCCAGCAGTGCCGCCGCCATCAGCTTGAGCACACTGTTCTTCGCGCCCGCCACCTCCACGGAGCCCTCGAGCCGTGCCTCACCTGCGATCCGAAACCGTTCCACCCGCTGACTGTATCGGCTGGCGGCCTGCGACTCTGCGTAGAGTGCCAGCCATGGCTGTGAACTTGACGCGGATCTACACCCGGACCGGTGACGCCGGCGAGACCCGCCTGGGCGACATGAGCAAGACCACCAAGACCGATCCGCGGCTGGCCGCGTACGGCGAGGTCGACGAGGCGAACTCGGCGATCGGGGTCGCGATCGCCGCCGGGCACCTGAACAGCTCGATCGCGGTGCTGCTGACCCGGATCCAGAACGACCTGTTCGACGTCGGTGCGGACCTGTGCAACCCGATCAGCCCCGACCCGGAGTATCCGCCGCTGCGGATCACCCAGGACTACATCGACCGGCTCGAAGGCTGGTGCGACGACTACAACAACCGCCTCACCA